>CATPAM010000139.1 GCA_955651735.1 Candidatus Acidiferrales bacterium
GATCTCAGCCGCCGCCCGTTCAAGATTGTCGCCAGCAAGGAAGCCTATGAAACCAAGACCCTGATCGTGGCCGCCGGGGCTTCCGCGCGCCTTCTCGGGCTTCCCTCCGAGCGCCACCTCATGGGCCACGGCGTTTCCACGTGTGCTACATGCGACGGCTACTTCTTCCGCGGCAAACCGATAGCCGTCGTAGGCGGCGGGGATACCGCGATGGAAGAGGCCGTCTTCTTGACCCGCTACGCCAGCAAGGTCTATCTCGTTCATCGCCGCTCGGAGTTTCGCGCTTCCAAAATCATGCTCGATCGCGCGCGGGCCAACGAAAAAGTCGAATTCGTCACGCCCGCGGTCGTCGACGAGATTCTCCCCCATGCCAACGGACACGTCGGCAGCGTGCGCCTTCGCAACCCGGAAACCAATGCCACCAAAGAGCTCGAACTTGATGGTGTCTTTGTCGCGATCGGCCACGACCCCAACACGATTGTCTTCCGTGGCAAACTCGAAATGGATCCCAACGGCTACCTTATTTCCCTGAATGGCAGCAAGACGACCGTTCCAGGCGTTTTCGTCGCCGGCGATGTGCAGGACCACCGCTATCGCCAGGCGGTCACCGCCGCCGGCTCCGGCTGCATGGCCGCCCTGGACGCCGAAAAGTTCCTGGAAGAGCACAACGAAGAAGTGCTGTCCTAGTAGGCCATCTCTGCCGCATGCATAATGAAGTTTCATGCTTCGCTCCATTCTGCTGAAACTATCTGAGAGCCCCGGCTTCGCCCATTGGGTTACCTCCAACCCGACAACCCGCCGCATGGCTCGCCGCTTCGTCGCCGGGGAAACGCTGGATGACGCCATCATCGCCGCGCGCGCCTGCAACAGCCTGGGGATGTACACCAGCCTCGATTACCTCGGCGAAAGCGTCGCTACGGTCGCCGACGCACAGCGCGCTCGCGAAGCTTACCTCGAAATATTCGATCGCATCTCGCAGGAGCGCCTGCACGCCAACGTCTCCTGCAAGCTCACGCAACTCGGTCTCGACCTCAGCCCCGATTTCTGTGAAGGACTGCTGCTTTCTCTTGTCGAGCGCGCCGCCCGCTACGAAAATTTCCTGCGCGTGGACATGGAAAGTTCCGTTTACACCCAGCGCACCATCGATCTGGTCAAACACGTGCGCGCGCGCGATCCCGCTGTCGGCACGGTCATCCAGTCCTATCTCTATCGTAGTGAAGGCGACGTTCAGGGCTTGCTCACCTACGGCTGCCGCATTCGCCTGTGCAAGGGCGCTTACAAGGAATCTGACGAAGTAGCCTACGCGAGAAAAAGAGACGTCGATGGCAATTACGTTCGCCTGATGCAAATGCTGCTGCCCAGCGGTTTTTACCACGCCGTCGCCTCCCACGATCCCCGCATGATTGCGCAGACCATTCGCTTCGCGGCCGCCAGGCAAATCTCCAAAGACGATTTCGAGTTCCAGATGCTCTACGGCGTGCGCACCGACCTGCAGCGCCAGCTCGTCAAGGACGGCTACCGGCTCCGCATTTACATCCCATATGGCCGCGACTGGTTTCCCTATTTCATGCGCCGTCTCGCCGAGCGCCCCGCCAATCTCGTCTTCTTTCTGCGGAATGTTCTTCGTCCTTAAGCGGCCTCTGACAATGCTCCGCTACAGTTTCCGGCAAATCGTTACGCCATCGCGCAGGGGAATCAAGACCGGGAACAGCTCCTTCGACGTATACACCATCCGGTTGAACTCCTGCACGCCGCGCGTATCCTTGTCGTCGGTCGCCGCTGGCCGCGCCGCTTTGCCGGACCACAGCGTATTGTCCGTCACGAGCAATCCGCCACGCTTCAGCTTCTGCAATGCCGATCGCAGCGCATCCGGATACTGATGCTTATCCACATCGATGAAGATGAAATCAAACTTTCCAGGCGTCTTCTTCACCAACTCCAGCGCGTTTCCCACCTGAACGTTGATGCGTTTGGAGACTCCTGCCTTACGGAAATGCTCTTGCGCTCGCCGTGCGGTTTCCGGATTGCCATCCGTATAGAAGACCTTCGCCGTCGGCCCCGCCGCCCGCGCCAGCCAGATCGTCGAGTACCCAATCGCCGATCCCATCTCAAAAATTCGCGTCGCTCCCGAAACCTGCACCAGCAGCGTCAACATCCGCGCTACCGCCGGCCCAATAATCGGCACGTGATGCTCCGCAGCGTACGCTTCCATCTCTTTCACAGCCGCGTCGCGCTCCGGCAGCAAATCATAGATGTACTTGTCCACATCCTCTTGCGTGAAAGCGCTTCGCAGATTGTCGCTTCGGATCATAGGCTCTCTCCAGGTTTCAGCGCGTGAATCTCCAGGCCAGCGATATCCTTGGCATCCTGCTTCAATTGTTCCGGTCTGCCCACCAAAACAGGAAAAGTAGCGTAATGCATCGGCACCACATGTTTCACGCCCAGAAAGCGAATCGCGTGTGCTGCCTCTCGCGGCCCCATGGTAAAGTGATCGCCGATCGGCAACAGCGCCACATCCGGCTTATGTAGTTCTCCGATCAGCTTCATATCTCCGAACAACGCCGTGTCGCCCGCATGGTACGCCGTAAACCCACCCGGCATGCGAATCACCAGCCCCGCCGGCTCACCGCCATAGATACGCTGCCCGTTGTCGTCGATTGAGTTCGAGTGGAACGCATGCGTCATCGTTACGTCGAAATCTCCAACCTTCTGCGTCCCTCCTTTACCCATCGGCTTCGTTTCTTCCTCGAATCCTTTGCTATCGATCCACAAGCAGGTCTCGAAAATGGCCACAATCTGCGGCTTGTGTTGTTTTGCGAGCGCCAGCAGGTCGCCGAGGTGATCGGAATGTGCATGCGAAAGGAAAATCACATCCAGCCGCGGCACCTTTTTCAGTTTCTCCGGGCACATAGGGTTCGTCATCACCCAAGGATCGATCAGCGCCACTTGCCCCGATGGGGTGGTCAGCGAAAACGTGCTATGTCCAAAATAAGTCACTGTGTTGCCCTTCATGTCGAGCATCAGACACCTCTGGATGGCATGTGAGGGATTAGCTGGAGCTCTTTACTTCGTCTGGGGCGCGTCGCCTGAACCGCCGTCTGAACCCAGCAGCTTGCGTATCGTCGCTTCGTAGGTCTCGCGGTTTCGTGCGCCGAAAAAGTGGCCGATTAGTCGGCCGTCCTTGTCATAAAGAAATGTCGCCGGGAGCTCGCCTCGCCAGTCCGGGAGCACCGCCTGATTAAATCCCGCCTCCTCTTCCGGCTTCCCCAGCTTCTTCCGGTAATTCGGGAACACGGGTTTGTAGCGCGCCATGAAACGCCGCATCAAAATCAAATCGCCATCCTGATCGGAATTCACGCCCACCACGCGCAGTCCCTTGGGCGCATACTCTTTCGCCAGCTCATTCAGCATCGGATATTCGTCGCGGCATGGCTCGCACCACGTCGCCCAGAAATTAATCAGCAGCGGCTTTCCGCGATTCTGCCGCACCAGTTCTTGATAGCCCTGCACGTCGATGATTTGCGGATCGTGCAGCGCCTGGGTTTGCGGAGCTCCCGCAACCGAGACGCCAACAGCAGCAACCACTCCGAGCAGCAATGCGGCAACACCAATTCGGATTCGCATGTGGATTCCTTCCTTCCTCATTTTATCTGTAGACCCCCAAGTTGAGAAACCTATTCCCCCCGCGTACAATTGATCCGTACCGCTTGTTGCCTCCGATGGAGCCGTGGTATAAGTCACTTTCCGCTCGTCGCCCGCTCCGTCAGTGGTGCCACCGGGCCGCGGTCGAACAAAAGGAGATGTGGCATGGCTTACGTGATCGCCGAACCATGTATCGGCACAAAAGACAGCGCCTGCGTGGATGTCTGCCCGGTGGACTGCATCCACCCCCGCAAGGACGAACCGCAGTTCGAAGGCGAAAAGCAGCTGTACATCAACCCGACCGAATGCATCGATTGTGGCGCCTGCGTTCCGGTTTGTCCCGTAACCGCCATTTTTGCCCTGGAAGACCTGCCGGAGAAGTGGCAGAGCTACACTCCCGTCAACGCCGATTGGTACGCCAAGAAGTAACTGCATCAGTTGTAGGGGCGTGCTTCAGTTTACCCTGAGGAACGTAGAGCGCGTCCCGCCGGCTTTAGCCGCCAAAGTTTGCAGAGCACCCAGCCCGGTGCGTGATTCGCGCACTTCCACTCTGTCGGCGCATTGCGAGTTCACCTGGCAGAGTTATTCTGTTTCTCTGGAGAACGCCCCGTCCCCGTGCCGCCCAAGTTCCATTTGGTTCTGCTCATCCACGCCCATCAGCCTTGCGGCAACTTCGACCACGTTTTTGAGCAGTCCTACGCGCGTTGCTACCTGCCCTTCGTCGAGACACTTGAGAAGCACCCCAGTGTCCACGTCGGCCTCCATTACTCCGGCCCGCTGCTCATCTGGATCGAAGAGAACCGCCCGGAATATTTTCAGCGTTTGAAGGCTCTAGTGAAAGCGGGCCAGGTCGAAATGGTCGGCGGCGGCTTCTACGAGCCTATTCTCATTTCCATTCCTGCCGCGGACCAGCGCGTGCAACTCATCCGTCTCGCCGACTATCTGGAGCACCATTTTGGCGAGCGTCCCACCGGCGCATGGCTTGCCGAGCGCGTCTGGGAGCCGCAACTCGCTTCCGTTCTCGCCGAAGCCAACGTCGGCTACACCGTTCTCGACGACATTCACTTCCTCTCCGCAGGCTTTGAGCCTGAAGAACTGTTTGCCGATTACATCGCCGAAGATCACGGCCAAACCATTCGCCTCATCCCTGGACAGAAAATTCTTCGCTACCTGATCCCCTTCGGCACCATCGAGCAGGTCATCACCTATCTTCGCGACACCGCCAGCGCGCATCCCGACCAGATGGCCGCCATGGGCGACGACATGGAGAAATTCGGCGTCTGGCCCGGCACCTTCGATCATTGCTACAAGGATGCTTGGCTCGAGAAATTCTTTGTCGCTCTCGAACAAAACTCCTCCTGGCTGCGCGCCTGCACGCCCAGCGAATACTTTTCGACGCATGCCCCTGCCGGTCGCGCCGATCTGCCCACCGCCTCCTATACCGAGATGATGGAATGGGCCCTGCCCACCCGTGTGCGTCAGCGCTACAACCAAGTCTTGAAGGAATTCGCTTCGCGCACCGAAGTGCTCTCGTTCTTGCGCGGTGGCTCTTGGCGCGGCTTTTTCCGCAAATATCCTGAGTCCAATTTACTCCATAAAAAAATGTTGCACGTCGCTCGCCGTATTGACACCTCGCCCGCGCGGCGAAGCGTTTCGAAAGCCGGCGAAGAGCTCAAGAAGGCCCGCGATCTTCTCCTACGCGCCCAATGCAATGATGCCTACTGGCACGGAATCTTCGGAGGTCTCTACGCTCCGCACTTGCGCACCGAGCTTTGGCGCAGCCTCATCCGCGCCGAATTCATCGCCGACCAGC
>CATPAM010000140.1 GCA_955651735.1 Candidatus Acidiferrales bacterium
ATCGTCCGCAAACTGCGCGAAGCAAAGATGGAGGCCTCTGCCACCGATGCGGACGCGAAAAAGGCCGCAGCAGCGTTTGCCTCTGGAACGCAGGCGGCCACGGCAAATGTCACCGACACGGCCAGCACGCAAGAACTGCAAATCCGAAAAAGCAAAGACGATTACTACGCCAAATCGACCGCCGTTCCCGGCATCTACAAAGTCTCCAGCGACCTCGGCAAAGAACTCGACAAGAATCTGGATGATTTTCGGAACAAGAAGCTCTTCGATTTCGGCTACGACGATCCCAGTAAAGTCGAGCTCCACGATGGCCCGAAAGCGTATTTTCTGACCAAGGGCGGACAGGATTGGTGGTCTGCTGACAGCAAAAAGATGGAATCATCGACCGTACAGGCGCTGGTCGATAGAATTCGCGAGCTTTCCGGCAGCAAATTCGTCGATTCCGGATTCACCGTGCCGGCGCTGGAAGTGACAGTCACGTCGAACGACGGCAAGCGCGTCGAAAAAGTCTTGATCTCCAAATCGGGCGACGCATACGTCGCCAAGCGCGACAACGAACCCGCGCTGTATCAACTCGATTCCTCTTCCGTCGCCGATCTGCAAAAAGCTGCCGCTGACGTGAAACCCGCTCCCCTTGCCGCCAAAAAGTAGCTGCCATCGTCGGCGCACGGGTTACCTGCTGGAAGGAAGCATTCGCCGCAACGTCCACACAATCGAGGTAGTGTAGGATGTCCTTCGCGCCTCTGGCTGAATCAAAACTCCGGGACAGCGCTTCTGCAAAAATGATTGCGCGAGGCTATTTCCGCATACTGAACTTCTTTGACATCGCCGAGGCGATTGATCTGGAGAGGTTGCGCGCGCTTCTCGGTCCGGAGGCGTCTCCTCGCTCGCCCGGGTTTGTCCATCTCACTCCCGAATACGCGCAGGCGCAGAACCCGCCGCTGGAGGAGTCGCTTGAGCCGCTGAAGCTGCCCAGCGGCGAAAAGTTGGGCGGGAAAATCAAATACTACTGGTTCGGCGTAGCCTGTGTGGAGCTGACCACGCCGTTCCAGTGCGACCTCGATGCCTTGTGCCCGGATTCGTACCGCTGGATGAACGCGCCCGAAGTTGAGAAGGCTGCGGAAGACCTGCTGCGCGGGCACCTTGAGCGATTCCGGCCCGCGCTCATCAAGCCTTCGGCCAAGTGGCTCGACGAGGACTACCTCGTCATCGATATTCAATCCGCGCAGTATGAGGACAGCCGCGCGCCGACTGCCGCCGAATTGCTCAGCCGCTATGGAGATCAGCTCACGCAACTTGTGCGCGGCGAGATCACGCCGCTCTCTGCCGCGGAACGCGACGAGATCCTGCGCGGCGCTCTTTCGTATTATCCGACGGACTTGATCGTGGCCGGTTGGGGCGCCGGGCTCGTCTACGACAAGCCGGACGCCACATCTGCGATCATCGATCTGCTCGAATACGCGAACACGCAACTGCTGGAATTTCGCTACTACGACGAACTGCTCACCTCGCTTCTCTCCAACGTGTACAGTTCGCTAGAGGGCCACGAAAGTTTTCTCTCCCGCTGGCGATTGCCCCGCCGCGCCGGCCGCTTGAACCGCCTGCGCCTCGACATCATGGACTTGGCGGAGCGCACGGAATACGCCGTAAAATTCATCAGCGACACGTACTACGCGCGCGTCTACAAAGTCATCTCCTCGAAGATTGGGGTCGATGACTACAAGGCGCTGGTCAGCGAGAAGCTGAAAACGGCGGGCGAACTGTACGAGTTCATGGTCGCGCAGTTCAACGAACGGCGCATGTTCGCGCTGGAGGTGGTGGTCGCTGTACTCGTTGCGCTGGACGTCATCCTCTTGTTGCGCTGGCATTGAGGGCCGAATCCGATGGTCATCGTGGTGATGGGTGTGACCGGCTCCGGCAAGACAACAATCGGCAGCTTGCTCGGTGCGCGCCTCGGCTGGCACTTCGCTGACGCCGACGAATTTCACTCCGCCGCCAACAAAGAAAAAATGCACAAGGGTATTCCGCTCAGCGATGCCGATCGTCTCCCGTGGCTGGCCGCCATGCACGACCAGATCGCAAAATGGGTGGCCCTGAAACAAAATGTAGTCCTCGCGTGCTCCGCCTTAAAGCAGAGCTATCGGCAGCTTCTCTGGACCGGCCCCGAAGTCCAATTTGTCTATCTGAAAGGCAGCTACGAGCTGATTGCGGAACGTCTTCGCGCGCGCCAAGGCCACTTCGCCGACGAGCACATCCTTGCCGGCCAATTTGCCGACCTCGAGGAGCCAAGCTACGCCCTCACGGTGGACATTGGCGCGTCGCCCGAAGAGATTGTTGATGAAATTTGCCGCCGCCTGGGGCTCCAGCACAAAACCAACGATGCGTGATTAAGGTTTAGAGGGCGCGGCCGCTGAGCTGCTCTGTGTCACGGGACCGTAACGCTTGGCGAGCCACGCGCGAACTTCTTCCGGGTCGTAGTTGAACGGCCCCATGCCGCCTGCGTAGGCAATGCGGCCGTGCTCGTCGATGATGTAGAGCCGTTCCGGCCATGCCGAGTAAGCCAGGTCCGCCGCGTCATTCATATCGTCGATCCCGAAGGGCAGCGGATATTTCTGTCGTTGCACGAAGTCGTTGGCAATGGCCACGCGCTGCTCCAGCGTCTTCGGCTGCGCGTAGCACACGTCTTCTTTCACGTTCGATTTCATCTGCCACTCATCGGTGGGATGCGCTTCGCGCACGTAAACGGTCAGGAAGTCCACGTGATCTTTATAGTCGTTGTAAATCTTGACCACGTCGCCGACGTGGCGCCGGAAGGGAGGTCAAGTGTAGCTGCCGAAAATCACCACCAGCGGCCGCGCGCCAGTGCGTTCGCGCAAATGAAAGCGGTTCGATCCGTCCAGGGCCAGCAACCGCACGTCTGGCGCATCATCGCCGGCGCGCAGTTTGCCGCGGTGCATGTGCGGAAAGGCATAGCGCACCAAGCCGTATACATCCTTCGGGCTCCCAGCCATTAACGAAAGGCCGACGAAGGCGGCCACCAACAAGCCGAGAACACTGCCGAGCGTCCACTTCCAGAAACGGCTCATCGTGCATTGCTCCACTGAGTTTCCGCTAGACCTGAAGATGGTTCGCGAACCATAGCATCGCCCCGAGCCCAGCTACATAGTGTTTATATATTAGGCCGCAGCCATCCCGGTGGCGCTGGCATCTTGCCGGGGCGTCGGAATCGCCAGCAGGATGATGGCGCTACGCAGAGCGCTGATCACCGGCCATCCTTGGCAATCAGCTTTTCGCGCTCCTTTTGGTATCGCGCCAGGGAGCGTTCTATGACCGTGACCGCTGCATAGGCCGGGCGTATATCTTCCACTTCGACGCGCTTGCCTTCGAGCTGCTTGTAATCCTGGAAAAAGCGCTTCAGCACCAGCAAGCGATGCGGCGGCAGGTCGTGCGCCTCCACGTACCCGCTGAACTCTGGGTCGTTGGTGGCCACGGCAATCACTTTGTCGTCGCTCGCGCCGGAATCGATCATGGTCATCAGTCCTATGGCGCGCGCGTGAATCAGCGCCAGCGGCTGCACCGGCTCCTGGCATAGAACCAGCACGTCCAGAGGGTCATTGTCCTCCGCATACGTCTGGGGAATGAAGCCATAATTCGCCGGATAGAAAACCGCGGAATGGATGATGCGATCCACCTTCAGCAGGCCGGTGGCTTTGTCGAGCTCGTACTTTACGTTCGAGCCCAGCGGAATCTCGATGATCGCCTGAAAATCCCGCGGCAGATCGCTGCCGGGCGAAACGTCATGCCATGCGTGGACCATGGGGAACCTCTCTCAAGCGCGCGCCTTTTCGATCATTTCTTCCCAAATGCCTTTGCTCTTCAAAATCAGTTCCACCAACTCGCGGGCCGCGCCTTTGCCCCCGATTGCTTTGGTCACAAAGTGAGCTGCCAGCTTCACTTCCAGAGTTGCGTCTCCCACCGCCACAGCCAGCCCCACGCGTCGCATCACCGGCACATCCGGCAGGTCGTCACCCAGAAACGCCACCTCGGATTCCGCCGCTCCCGTTTTCTTCAGAATCTCTTCGTAAGCGGCAATTTTGTGCGGCTGCTTCTCGTAGACGAATTCGATGTCCAACTCACGAGCGCGCCATCGCGTCGCCGCGCTCTCGCGCCCGGTAATAACGCCAGTACGGATCCCTGCGGTCCGCGCCAGCGAAAGCCCCTGCCCGTCATGTGCATCAAACGTTTTGATCTCCAGCGCGGACCCGTCCGCCTGCGAGAGCAGGGAAACGGCCCCCGTCGTAAGCGTCCCGTCCACATCCATCAACAAAACCCGAATCTGCTTTGCCCTTTTTCTAACGCTCGCTGAAACCTTCCGTCCGGTCTTAAGCAATCTCGCTCCTTCTTTGTGCCGCGACCTTCTCGCGGAGACGTTTGTAGAGTGGGTTACGTTGAGATCCTTCGGCTACCCTCGTCGGGTAGCCTCAGGATGACACCGCACGACGGAAACTAAATCAGCTCCAAGCCCCACAAATCATGCAAATGCACTACGCCCAGCACGCCTCCGGCTTCATCCACCACCACAATCGACGTGATCTTGCGCTTCTCCATCAAGTTGAGCGCCTCGCTGGCCAGCACTTGCGGACCAATCGTTTGCGGGCTCCGCGTCATGCACGCTCCCGCGGTCATTTCCAGCGTCGCGCCGCGATGCTTCTCCATCAGCCGCCGCAAATCCCCATCGGTTATGATTCCGGCCAGGCGCCCATCGGCGTGCAGCACAGTGGTCATCCCCAAGCCCTTCTTGCTCATTTCGTGAAACGTCTCGGGCATCGACGTTCCTTCGCTCACGCGCGGCAGCGCATCGCCCGCGTGCATCAGGTGCTCCACGCGCAAAAGTTTCTTGCCCAGTCGCCCTGCAGGATGCAGCGCCGCGAAATCGTCATGACGAAATCCGCGCCGCTCTAGCAGCGCCACGGCCAGCGCGTCACCCACAGCCATCGCCACGGTAGTACTCGCTGTGGGCGCAAGATTCAGCGAGCAAGCCTCCTCGCGCACGCTCACGTCCAGCGCTACCTCGCTCGCTTCGCCCAGGGTCGACGCAACCTTTCCGGTCAGTGTCACCAGGGGCATCTCCAATCTCTTCAACGCCTCCAGCAGGCGAATAATTTCCTCGGTCTCGCCGCCGTAGGAGACCGCCAGCATCGCATCCCCGCGCGCCAGCATCCCCAAATCCCCGTGCAGCGCCTCTGCGGGATGCAGAAAAAACGAGGGCGTTCCGGTGCTCGACAGCGTCGCCGAAATTTTCCGCCCGATCAGCCCGGACTTGCCCATTCCGGTGACCGCCACGCGCCCCTTGCACGCAAAAAGCACGTCCACGGCCTTCGCGAAGCTAGCGTCCAGTCGCACCTTTACCTCTTGCAGCGCGCGCGCCTCAATTTCAAGCACCCTCCGAGCAGTCTCCAGACTCATTGCGCGCTCCATCGCCGCACCAGTGAAGACAACTCCTTCAAACGCTCCAACAATCCCGCCAACTGCTCCAAGGGCAACGCGTTCGCCCCATCTGAAAGCGCCGCCGCCGGATTGTCGTGCGTCTCCAAAAAAATTCCATCCACGCCGGCCGCCACTCCCGCGCGCGCCAGGGGCTCGATAAATTCTGGCTGCCCTCCGCTCGCATGACCCTGTCCGCCCGGTAGCTGCACCGCATGCGTTACATCAAACACCACGGGATACCCCAACTTACGCAGGATCGGAAACGCGCGCACATCCACAACCAAATTTTGATAACCGAAGGAAGCCCCGCGCTCCGTGACCACGATTTTCGTATTTCCCGCGCCGGCGATTTTTTCCACCACGTTGCTCATGTCCCACGGCGAAAGAAATTGCCCCTTCTTCACATTCACCACGCGGCCCGTTTTCGCGGCGGCCACCAGCAAATCCGTTTGCCGCGAAAGAAACGCCGGAATCTGCAGCACATCGCAGACTTCCGCCACTTCCGCCGCCTGCGCCGCCTCGTGAATATCCGTGAGGACCGGCAGCTTGAGGTCGGCCTTGATCTTCTGCAGAATCCGCAGTCCCTCCTTCAGCCCCGGCCCGCGAAACCCCTTTGCGGAAGAGCGGTTGGCCTTGTCATACGAAGCCTTGAACAGGAAGGGCATGCCGGCATCGCCGGCGATCCGGGCCACTTGCTCGGCCATCTTCCGGGCGTGCGCTTCGCTCTCAATCACGCACGGCCCGGCGATCAAAAACAGCGGGTTCGCGCCACCTAGGCGCAGCGAGCCCACAGCAATCTCACGTGTCCTATCCATGCGGAGCATTGAAGATAGCACGGTCGGTTGGGCTTTTGCGATTTGCCGGTGTCCTCTCCTCGACTCGCGTTGTGAAGGAGAGAAATGTAAACTAGCCCGCTGGGCGGGCGATAGCAAAATTTGCGACACAGGTTGCAAAACTATGCAGTGCACTCCCGTTTTCTGCCGGTAGACTCAAGAAATGGGAACGTGCTCGACTTGCGGCACCGAGTTTGCTGTTCGTGTTTGCCCTGCATGCGGAGCCTCGACGGCGACCACGCGGCGCAAGGTGAATCAGGCGTTGCTGAGGTGTTCGTATCCGATGGTCGGCGGTCTGCTGGGAATCGTGATCGCCAATGGCTGCTTTCCGCTGCTGGACCGCGACGCGTTTTTGACCGCGGGGTTGTGTGCTTTCTTCGCGCCCGTGGTGTTCATGTCGTGAGCAGCTGGCGCAAGCGCTTGACCCAGGATGCCGGCCGCTTGCAACGGGCCTATCTCTACGCCGGTGCCGTGACCATTTTCCTGGCGCTGTTCATCGCCTGCAACGGCGCGCTGGACAAATCTCCGGTCACACCGGTGCGCACAACGATCGTCAGCAAACGAATCACCCGAGGGAGGTACGGGGCCGCCAGCTACACCCTCACGGTGTCCTCGTGGCGACCTGGAAGAGCCACGGAAGCTTTCGGTGTCGACGGCCGGACGTACCGAGCCACTTCGACGCAAAAGCTGGTTGTGGTCGAAATGCACCGCGGACTTTTCGGCTTGCCGTGGTACAGCGGAGTTTTGTCGGACTGAGATTTAGGCCGGCGCTCCTCTGACTGAAGGTTGCGCCAAGCTGGGGCGCAGCAGTGCTGCGCCCCTACGGTCCGGGACATTAGGCTGGGACGTGCGGTCCCACGCCGACAGCTTGTGTCCGCGCGGGCTCCAACGCGTGGCGGTTTTTCTGTTTCTTATGCTCCAGCGACGCGCCGATGAACGCCGCGAACAGCGGATGCGGCTCGAGCGGCTTGGACTTGAATTCGGGGTGGAACTGACAGCCCAGAAACCACGGATGTTCCGGCGCTTCGATGATCTCGACGTAGTTCTCATCGGGCGTGCGGCCGGTAATGAGCAATCCTGCGCTGGTCAGAATCTTTTCGTAATCGCGGTTGAACTCGTAGCGATGGCGGTGGCGCTCGCTGATTTCGAGCTTGCCGTAAGCGCGATGCGCGAATGAGCCCGGCGTCAGTTTGCAGGGCCAGGCGCCCAGGCGCATCGTGCCGCCCATCTCATCCACGCCTAGGAGTTCGCGCAACTTGTAAATAACGCGATGCGGCGTCTGCGGATCAAACTCCGTGCTGTCCGCGGTCTTTAGCGCGGCGACGTCGCGGGCATATTCAATCGTGGCGCATTGCATGCCCAGGCAAATCCCGAAGAAGGGGACTTTGTGCTCGCGGGCGTACTGAATCGTGTGCACCATGCCCTGAATGCCACGCTTACCGAATCCGCCCGGCACCAGGATTCCATCGTAGCCGCGTAGCCGCGCCGCGGCCGTCTCCGCGGAATCAATTTCCTCGGCTTCGATCCACTCCAGCACGGTTTTGTGGTTGTGGGCCAGGCCGCCGTGCAGCAGCGCTTCGCGCAAACTCTTGTATGCGTCCTCGAGCTGCACGTATTTTCCAACGACCGCAATACGCACTTCGCCGGCGGGATGGTGCAGCCGGTACACCAAATCGACCCACGGCTGCAAGTCCTGTGGATGATGCTCCAGCTTCAGCGACCGCAATATCTGCGCGTCCAAACCTTCACGGGCCAGTTCGACCGGCACGGCGTAAATGGTGTCCACGTCTTCCATGGAAATGACGCAGGATTCCGCGACGTTGCAGAACAGCGCAATTTTCTTTTTTAAGTCGGAGGGAATGTGGCGGTCGCTGCGGCACAGCAAAATATCCGGCTGAATTCCGATGCTCAGCATCTCTTTTACGCTGTGCTGGGTTGGCTTGGTCTTCAGCTCGCCGGCCGCGGCGATAAACGGCACCAGCGTGACGTGCACAAACAGCGTGTTCTCCGCGCCCAGTTCCAGGCGCATCTGCCGGATCGCTTCCAAAAATGGCAAAGACTCGATGTCACCGACCGTGCCGCCGATTTCGACGATCACGACATCCACGCCTTCGGAAACCTTCCTGATCGTGGCCTTAATCTCGTCGGTGACGTGGGGAATGACCTGCACTGTTTTTCCAAGGAAATCCCCGCGCCGCTCTTTGGTCAAAATCGTTTCGTAAATGCGTCCGGTGGTCCAGTTGTTGTCGCGGGAAAGCTTGGCGTGGGTGAACCGCTCGTAGTGGCCGAGGTCGAGATCGGTCTCCGCGCCGTCTTCGGTTACGAAGACTTCGCCGTGCTGAAACGGGCTCATCGTGCCAGGATCGACGTTAAGGTACGGATCGCACTTTTGCAGGGTGACTTTGAAACCGCGACTTTCGAGGAGACAACCGATTGAGGAGGCCGCTACGCCTTTTCCGAGTGAGGAAACAACACCACCGGTTACAAAAATATATTTTGGCGCCATCCTTATAGCCCGCACTTCACCAATAACGCGGGCTTGTTAGCCCTCCACAGGGGTGACGTACAATCAATTATCGTCGCATCTCCCCCAAGTGTCAAATCGCATTCCTGACTGCAGCGAACTCAAGAATTGCTTTCACCGTCGCTCCCGGGAAACTTTTTTGCCGCATTCGTGTTCTTACTCCTTGGGTGGGGTGTTGTTGTTGTTCCTAAGAGTGTTTACGCTTTGGAACGCGCGTAACCGAGCAGCGTAAACACGAGGGCAACGGCATCCATCCAACTAAGTAGCAAGAAACTCTAAATCGCGTCGCGGCGGGAGATTTGTACGCACACGCGCAAAAAACAAACTCAGGGCAGAAACGCGGCTCTCTTGCCTGAGGAAGGGAACCAATGACACGACTGCTTCCATGGCGGGTTGGCATCGTCTGGCTTGCTGGTGTTCTTCTGCTTTCGACGATCGCCGGTGCACAACAAAAAGCCCAGAGTGTTCCGCAGAGAAATGAAGCCTACGACCCCAGCCGCGAAGTCTCGGTGCAGGGTTCGGTAATCAGTCACTCGGAAACTTCCGCGGTCGCCCCATTTGGGTCACATGTGACGCTGCAAACCAGCGCTGGCGTGCTCGACGTTCATTTGGGCGACGCGCGTCTGCTGGAGAGCAATCACGTCACCTTAGCTGAAGGAGACACGATTCGGGTTATCGGCGAAAGCGTGGCCTTCGCCTCAGGCACGCAATTCCTGGCGCGGTTGATTCAAAAGGGCAATCAGACGCTTGTGCTGCGCAGCTCGCTAGGCTTTCCGCTGCGACCGGCCA
>CATPAM010000141.1 GCA_955651735.1 Candidatus Acidiferrales bacterium
GGGCATGACCACGCGCCATGCGCAGGCGGACATGAACACGATCGCGACGCGCCTGGAACAGCAATATCCGGACTACGACGGGCATTGGGGAGCGAATGTGGTGCCGTTGCGCCAGCAGATCACCGGGGAGCTCCGGCCGGCTCTTTTGATTTTGCAGGGCGCGGTGGCGTTTGTGCTGCTGATTGCGTGCGCGAACGTTTCCAGTTTGCTCCTGGCCCGGGCGGCTGGGCGGGAGCGGGAGATTGGGATTCGCACCGCGATAGGAGCGAGCAGATGGAGAACGGCGCGGCAACTGTTGACGGAAAGCATTGTGCTTGCGTTGATCGGCGGCGGTGTGGGCGCGACGCTGGCGGTCTGGGGGACGAATTTGATCTTGGCGGCGAGCCCGGCGAATTTGCTGGATTTGCAGCGCGTTCCGCTCGACGTGCGGGTGCTGGCATTCGCGTGCGGGATCACTTTGCTTGCGGGGTTGCTGTTTGGATTTTTGCCGTCGTACCTTTCGGCGCGTGGGGCCATTGCCGACACCTTGAAGGAAGGCGGTCGCGGCGCGTCGGGGGGACGGCAGCGGGGAACGCTGCGAAGCGCGTTTGTGGTTACGCAAATTGGCCTGGCGCTGGTCCTGCTGGCAGGCTCGGGGCTGCTGATTCGCAGTTTCACTCGTCTGGTAGGAGTTGATCCTGGCTTTGAAGCGAAAAACCTGCTCATGTTTACCGTGACGTTGCCGAATGCAAGATACGGAACGAATGCCGCGCGGCTGGCGTTTTTCCGGCAACTGCTTGACCACGTGGAAAAACTGCCCGGCGTTCGCTCCGCGAGCATGGACAGCTTCCCGCCCCTCTCCGGGCTGGGTGCGGCCACCGGCGTGCGCCTCGCGGGCCAGGCAAATTTCCCAGCGGCGGACCTGCCGGTGGCGGCAGTGCGCGTGGTCGGCCCGGATTATCTCCGGACCATGGGCGTCCCGCTGCGCGCGGGTCGTATGTTCGATGCCCACGAGCTCACGGAAATGCGGCACGTCGCGATCGTTAATCAGGCATTCGTCGACCAGTATCTCCCTGGGATTAATCCGCTGGGTCAAAAAATGATTGTCTATATGAAGAGCGACGAGGAAGCGGAGAACGCACCCTCGGAAATCATCGGGGTTGTCGGCGACGTTCGGTTGATGGGACTCGACACGGCCGCGCAGCCCATTGTTTATTGGCCGCACCCGGAGTTGGGCATGTCACGCATGACTATTTTGGTTCGCACCGCCGGCGACCCGATGGGGCTGGTTTCCGCCGTGCGCAACGAGCTCCGGCAAATGGATCGCAACCAGCCGATGGCCAATGTGGCGACCATGGAGCAGCTGGTCTCGGATTCTTATTCGCGGTCCCGATTCACCATGATGGTGCTGGGAGTGTTTGCCGACACTGCCCTCCTGCTCGCGGCGGTGGGCATTTATGGCGTCGTGGCGTACACCGTTGCCCAGAGAACCAATGAGATTGGCATCCGCGTTGCGATGGGCGCGCAGCGTCGCGATGTGTTGCGGTTGATTCTGGGGCAAGGAAGCCGGCTTATATTTTTGGGTGTGGGGATTGGAATCGGGGCCGGTCTGCTTCTCACCCGGCTGATAGCTGGGATGCTTTACGGGATCAGTGCGACGGACCCGCTGACTTTTGCGGGAGTGGCCTTGCTGCTGATCGCCGTGGCGCTTGTGGCGTGCTATGTGCCGGCGCGACGCGCGATGCGAGTGGATCCCCTGGTGGCGCTTCGATACGAATGAACTGAGCGGGAACGCGCGCCGCTTCTACTTGTTGGGTTTGAGCCAGACGATGTCGTACGCGCGGTCGAACGTCACGAACATCAGGCATTCTTCCTTGGCCGTGCAGGTGAACCAGTGCGGTGCCTTGCTGGGCATCATGGCGAAGCCGCCGGGGCCAAGCACGGTGTCCTTCATCCCTTCCATTCCGGTGGAGACGTATCCTTTCACGATGATCAACTGCTCTTCCGCGGTGTGATAGTGCGGAGGAACCACGCACTTGGGCGCCGCCTTCATGATGGCGGTGGTGGGGCCGATTTTCATGTCGCCATTTTCCAGGAAGAATTGCAGGCAGTCAGGGCCCTCTCCCGGCGGGAATTTCACGTCTGCAAGCCGGCGCGCGATCCCGGTCTTGCCGCCGCTTTCGGGCGCTTGCGCGGACAGAGTCACCGCCAACAGTAAACAAAAACACGCCAGCAATAAATACGTCGCGTGCGCCGAACGATTCGAACGAATACCCGCATGAAGTTTGTTCATGGCTGTCCCTCCGATTGCCTGGAGCGATGCTCGGCGGGGACATTCTACCTGCCTACGGAATGCGGGCAAGGGTCATCTCGTGGGGCGATCAGCACGATGGCGGGTTGGGAAAATCGGCAGCGCGGGTATAATGCCGAGCGATGATTGCATCCGCCGCCGTTTCGAAGCGCGCGCTGAGCATGTTCGGGAGAGTGTTTCCCCGCTGCAGCATGATCGCGCAGGCCATCGCGTTTAATCTCTTCCTCGCGTTCTCCCCTACTATGCTGATTGCCGTCGGTTTAGCCACCAGTCCGATTGGCCTGCGCACCAACCTGTTCGATTTGATTTCCGATTTGACAAGTTTCCTGCCACCGGGAAGCCAGCAAATTGTTTCGGAATTTCTGGTGAGACGCGGACCAGACGCATGGAAGTGGGCGTTGCTCGGTCTGGGAGGAACGCTGCTCGCCGGCACGCAGGTGATGAGGCTGTTGATGGAAGGAATCCATACAATTTACGGAGATCGCGAACGGCCGGGATTTTTCGCGCGACAATTGCGCGCCCTCGCGCTGCTGATTTTGACGATTGCGCCGCTGCTCGTTGCAGCGATCCTGGGTGTATTCGGGAAACCGTTGCGGCGCTTGGTTGGTGCAGAGCTCGGAAAAGGTACTTCGGTTCAAACGTGGTGGGGCGTTTTTTTCCATGGGATTGCGATTTTGCTGGCCATGATCGCGGTCACCGTCATCTACAGGTGGGCGCGGCCGAGGCAACAAAGTCTGACCAGCGTTTTGCCGGGCGCGCTGATTGCGACGCTGCTCTGGTGGGCGGCGGACCTGGCGTTTGGATTTTATGTGCGGAAGATGCCGTATGGAATTATTTACGGTGGACTGGCGGCGGTGATCGGCTTGTTGATTTGGATGGAGCTTTCCACCGTAATTATTTTCTTGGGCGCAGCGTGGAATGCGGAGCTGGCGGAGAGCCGCAAAGGTGCGCGGGCCATTGGCTGAACGAACTGTGCGCGTAGAGTGCTATGCAGGGTACAAGGGCGACGAGCGTCCGGTTAAGCTGCAGCTTGGCGAGCAGATGGTCGATATTGCCGAGGTGGAAGACCGTTGGTATTCACCTGGTGCGACATATTTTCGCGTGCTCCTGGCTAACGGGGAGCGCTATGTCTTGTGCCGCGAAGAGGCCCAGGATGTGTGGACGCTGGAAGCTTTTCGCGCGCGCGGGATACGCGACTGGTAAGTTGGTTGCCGGAGTTCCCCGCATGCTCTTCCAGACGCGAATCATCGCCCCGCGTATTGTCCTGTTGCAATATGCGGTCGCGCCCGACGGCAAGCGCTTCCTGATCAATTCGCTGCCGCCTGTGGGAGCTACACCGCTGACGATCTTGACGAAGTGACCTCCGAAGTCCATACGCCCAACGTTTGGACGGCTGGAGGGCTAGCCGAAGCTGACCCGCGACGGCCGCCTACGATTCGTTGACACTAAAATTAACGGGAGCGTATAGTCGAGCTACCGGTCGGTCGAGTGCTCTCCTGGTGTGTGCTTTCGCGGGAAGGTAAAGGGAGAATGCAAGGGAAGGGTAGGATGCGGAACCCATTGCTATTCCCGTTCACTCGGCGCACCTCCAGTCTCTTACTAAAGGCTTTGCTGGTAGCGTCTTGCGGTGCAATCCAGGTGCGGGCGCAGGAAGCACCGGCTAAGAGCGAAACGCAACCGCAGGCGCCTGCCGCACGGGCTCCCAGAAACGAACCCTCAGAAGTTTCCACCCGCGACACTCCGCCGACATTTCGCGTACGTGTGAACTTGGTCTTGGTGCGTGTGGTGGTCCGCGATAGCAACGGCAAAGTGGTTACCAACCTGAAGAAGGAAGATTTCCAACTTTCTGACAACCGGAAGCCACAAGTCATTTCCACATTCAGCACGGAGACTCCGGAATCGCACAAGGCGGCCACCACTCCGTCGCCCGTGCCCCACCCTGACACAAACGCCTCGGGAGATCCGGCGGCCATCGCGGCGTTACCGCAGCGGTTTGTGGCCGTAGTGTTCGACGATACCGACATGCTCATCGAGGACACCGTGTGGGTGCGCAGTGCGGCGACGCGCCTCTTTTCATCACTGGCCCCCACCGATCGCGTGGGAGTTTATTCGACCTCCGGACAGGTCACGCAAGAGTTCACGCAAGAACACGAACGCCTGCAGGAATCCCTGCTGAGCGTGGTTCCGCGGCCAGTAACGGCCAGCGGGAATGGTTTTCATGACTGCCCGGAAATCAGCTACTACCAGGCCGACCAGATCGAGAATAAGCACGATGCACAAGCCCTGGCGGTCGCCACGGAAGATGCGCTGGTGTGCGCGTACGCTGGTGACCCGCGCTTCACCGCACAGGCGCAAGCTTTGGCAGCGATGACCAGCCAGCGTGTGGTGGCCAGCGGCGACTCGCAGACCGAGTACGTGTACCGCCATCTCGAGGAGATCATGAGAAGGCTGGCGGCTATGCCAGGGCAGCGCGTCATGGCGTTTGTGTCACCGGGTTTTGTCATCACCACCATGCTCACCTCGGACTCCTCGTCTCTGATCGACCGCGCGAATCGCTCCAACATCGTGATCAATACAATTGACGCGCGCGGACTCTATACGCCGGACTTGATGGGCGACATCGGCGATCCCCCGCATGATTCGGCGCGGACGGTCGGGATCAAGAGCTCCTATCGGGTCCAGGCGCAGTTGGCGCAATCCGACATTCTGGGACAATTGGCGGACGGAACGGGCGGAACCTTTTTTCACAATCGCAACGACATTGATGAAGGACTGCGCGAGGCTGTGGCGGCGCCGGCCATGTCGTACTTGCTGGGATTTTCTCCGCAAAACCTCAAGGTCAACGGAGCGTATCACACGCTCAGAGTAACGCTGGCGGGCAAGCAAAAATTCAATGTTCAGGCGCGGCACGGATACTACGCGCCGCGCACGATCAAGGATCCGGTGGAGGCAGCCAAGGAAGAGATCCAGGAAGCGCTGTTCTCGCAGGACGAAATCCACGACTTGCCCGTGGAGCTGCAAACGCAATTCTTCAAGAAGGATCAATCGCAGGCGCGCCTGGCCGTGTTGACCCACGTGGATGTCAAAGGGATTCGTTTTCGCAAAGCGGACGGGCGCAACCGCGACGATCTGACCGTGGCAACAGCAATTTTTGACGAGAACGGTAATTTTGTTACCGGTGGGGAGAAGATTGTCGAAATGAAATTGCTGGACAAAACGGTCGAACGGATGAGCCGCTCGGGGTTCACCCTGAAATCGAGCTTCGATGTCAAGCCCGGGACGTACCTGGTGCGCATGGTGGTCCGCGACGCGGAGGGCTCGCAGATGGCCGCGCGCAACGGCGCAGTAAGCATTCCGTATTAGCTTGTGGGTTTGGGGGTACACATGAAAACTCATCGGATGACCAGAATTGCGTGGTTCGCATTCAGTGCGGCGTTACTTGGTTTTTCTGGAAGCGCACCGCGCTTGGCGGCGCAGGCCCCGCCCCAGGAACAGGTCGCACCCACGCCGCCAGCCGCTTCCGAGCCTCAGGCGTCGCCGGTGGTGATCAGGAAAGAATCGCGCCTGGTGCTGGTGGACGCGGTGGTGACAGACAAAAAAGGAAACTACATTCGTGACCTAACCGATAAGGATTTCAAGATTTATGAAGACAACAAAGAGCAGCCGGTCGCGAGTTTTTCCTCGGGCTCGGATATCTCCGTGCAAGCGAAGGGACAAAAGCATTACTTGATTCTGTTTTTCGACAACTCATCCATGGCTGCCCCGGACCAAATCCAGGCGCGCGGGGCGGCGGCAAAGTTTGTGCAGGCCAACAGCGGCCCGGACCGCATGATGGCGGTCGTGGATTTCGGCGGCAAACTGCAGATCGTGCAAAATTTTACGGCGAATGCTGACGCGCTGACCGCGGCGGTCAAAGGAGTGAAATACTCCAGTGTCGATTCGAACTCTTCGGATGCGGCGAACTCACTCGCGCCTGTAACCGTGGCTACGGTCGGACTCTCTTCCCTTAGCAATGCGGAAGCGGATTTTGGCGCGCGTACCATGTTGCTGGCGGTGCGCAGTCTGGCAAAAAATTTGCGAACCGTCCCGGGGCGAAAAATGCTGGTGCTTTTTTCCGCCGGCTTCGCGCTGACGCCAGAAAATGAATCGGAACTGACGGCCACAATCGATGCGTGCAACAAGGCCAACGTCGCGATCTATTCGCTGGATGTGCGCGGGCTGGTCGCGGCGCCGCCGACCGGAGGCGGTGGAGGCAGCGCGCGCAACGCAGCGGGCAGCCGGGGACGCGATGTCGCGCAACACGCGGCGCCCAGAGCTGACGATCGCGTGCGATTGGTGCTGAC
>CATPAM010000142.1 GCA_955651735.1 Candidatus Acidiferrales bacterium
GATCCAGACCTTGCGCTTGCAGCTGAGAACGCACGGCGGCTTGGTTTTCTTGCGGAATCAGCAGGCTCACGGGAGCGGTGCCACACTTCGCGCCGGCACGCAGCGACAGATCGCCATTTTGCTCGGCGATGTGCGCCTTACTTGTCTTTACGCGCTCGGTGTAAAGCACGGGTACGCCAAATTCGCGAATTGTGGCCGAAGAAAAACCAATGCGGCGCGTTACGCCGCCGAAAAACGGAAGCATGGCCGACTTCCAGAGGCCTTGGTAATCGATCGCGGCACTCCAGGAAATCTGTCGCAAGCGCCGGAGAGTTTCTCGCAAAGAAGATAGTGCGCGTGTTTCGACGGTCCAGATCTCCGACGCCAGACGGCTGCTCTGGACCAGAAACGCCCAGCGAGGATGGGTGAGCCAGACAATGCTCGCCGACGGAAACGATTCGCGCAACGCCGCGACGGCGGGGAAGGTGTGAATGATATCGCCGAGCGAGCCAAGCCGAACCACAAGAAAGCGCGGCTCAGGCATGCGGCGCCTTACGCACGGAATCGAGAAAGTCGCGCGTAGAATGATCCTTGGGGTCGCCGACGATCGCTACGCGGACACCGAGGCGGGCAGACGTGGCACGCTCCGGGACGGTCGCGGCGGTGTAATCCGTTCCTTTGGCGTGAACGTCCGGCCGCAAGTCCTCCAGAAGCGCTTCCACGCTAGGCTCGCTGAAGAGCACGACGTAGTCGACGGCTCGTAACGCGCCGACCAACGCAGCCCGGGCAGTTTCGGGCAGGATGGGGCGACCGGGGCCTTTCAAGACGCAGACGCTCGAATCTGAATTCACGGCAACGACAAGGACATCGCCTTCGCGGCGCGCGCCTTCGAGGTAGCGAGTGTGGCCCACGTGCAGGGTGTCGAAGCAGCCATTCGCCAGCACAATTTTCTGGCCGCGCCTGCGCTGCTCCGCAAGCACTTCGCGGAGACGATTGCGTGTGACGATTTTGGATTCGGCGCTGCGCATTTGTTACGAGCCGGAGCCGCCAGCATCGCGCCGAATTGCGTCGAGGAGCTCCGCCCGCGAAACGGTTGCTGTACCACGCTTCATCACCACCAAGCCACCGGCGATGTTGGCGATATGCGCGGCTTCCAGGGGCGAAGCGCCGCAGGCCAGCGACAGAGTGTAGGCGGCGAGCACCGTATCGCCGGCGCCGGTGACGTCAACGGCCTGGTCGCTTCCATGAACAGGTATGCGGGTCGCGCGACCGCGCGTTTCAAACAGCGCCATGCCATCGCGGCCACGCGTCACGAGAAGTGCTTCCAGCTTCATGGCAGCGAGGGTCGCTCGGCCGCAGCGGGTCAGCTCGTCGAAGTTCGCGCCGATGGTGGTGTGATGCAAAGCTTCGAGTTCCGCTTCATTTGGCGTGGCCGAGAGGATCCCGGCCTTGGCATAATCCGCAAGGTTATAACGAGCGTCCAGCGTTACGGCGAGTCCGCGTTTGGCCCTCTTCGCGGCGTGGCGAACCAGGTCAGGACTGGCAACGCCAAAACCATAATCGGAAACCGCCAGCGTGGAGGCGGAGCGAATCTTTGCCGACAAAAGCTGCTGTATTTTCCTTCGCGCAGCTTCGGGGAGGGCAGCTTGCGGCTCGCGATCCACGCGGAGAACCTGCTGGCCCACAGTGTGCGGCCAGCCCGCGAGGAAGCGAGTCTTGGTTGGCGTGGTCCAGCCTTTCACGCGAACAATTCCGGAAATGTCCGCGCGTTTGACACGGAAATGTTCGACGAGCGCATCGCCTTGGGCGTCCTGGCCAACGGCGGTGATGAGCAGCACGCGCGCCCCCAAGGCGGCGAGGTTGTTCGCGGCGTTGGCGCCGCCGCCGGGAACAACCTGGGTCTCGCGGTGGCGCAGAATCAGCACCGGCGCCTCGCGCGAAACTCGGGAAATATCTCCGAACTGAAATTCGTCGGCAACGAAATCGCCGAGCAGCACCACCGTCTTCGAGGGAAATTTTTCAACGCACTCCGCCAGGGCGAGCAGGTCCACGGAGGTCGACGGCGTTTGCGCGACGATACGAGTCATTTCGGCTGCCTCAAGATCCAGTCTGCGGCGTCATTGAGATTCTCGGCGATGAAATCCGGAGGCGCCGGCCACTGCGCGGAATGCCACTGAATTTCGCCTTCCCCGTAGCCGGTGCGCACCATGATGGCGCGCGCTCCGACGCGATGAGCCAACTGGATATCGCCGTAACTGTCGCCGACCACAAAGGAGCGGCGCAAATCCAGGTTGTGCTCGCTTGCTGCGCGCTCGAGCATTCCTGGTTTTGGCTTGCGGCAGGCGCAGGCATCGTCACCCTTGTGGGGACAATAATACAGCGCGTCGATGTGCGCTCCCTCTTTGGCGAGTTGCGCTGTCATCAAGTCGTGAACGGCATGAATCAGCGAGTCCGGAAAATATCCACGGCCGACGCCGGATTGATTGGTGATCACGATGGCCGGATATTTCGCTTCGTTCAGCCGCCGGATGGCCGGTGCGACAAGAGGAAACATACGAAAACGGCTGACGTGATTCAAGTAACCGACTTCTTCGGCGATGGTTCCGTCGCGATCGAGGAATACGGCAGGACGAAGAGATGCAGCGTCAGCCAGAAGCCACCTCCGCAGAGCGGAGCCAGCCTCGCGCCGCTGCTTCGACCGCTTCCGGCCGCACGCTGGTCATGCAACGATGGTCGATCGGGCAGCGCCGCAAAAAACACGGACTGCAATACGGCTTTTCTTGCACCACGGTGCAACGTGGAGTGATAGGAGCAGTGCCATGAGGATCGGTAGGACCAAAGATGGCGACCACCGGCAAGCCCACTGCAGAGGCAACATGCATTGCCCCAGAGTCGTTGCCCACAAATAGTTGGCAGCGCGAGAGGAGCGCGGGGAGAGCGGCGATTGCGGTTTTGCCAACCAAACTGATTGACGGTCCGTTTATTCCAGCAGCGATCACTTCGGACACTTTCTGCTCGGATGCCGTGCCAAAGAGAATTATGTCCGCGTCCGTGTGAAGGTGGAAGCCGTTTACGAAATCAGCGAAGCGCTCAGGCGGCCAGCATTTCGCGGAACCGTAAGAAGCCCCGGCACCTATGGCAATTCGTAGCGTATTCGGGCGAGCGCCCACGGATGACAAAGTTTCCTCCGCTTGGCGGCGATGTTCGTCGGAAACATCGAGGGTTACGAAGGATTCACCGGGCAGCGAATCGATCCAGCCGGCGCGGCGCAAGAGTTCAAGATAATAAAACTGTTCGTGCGCCGGTATTTCGCCGCGCTTCGGAACGGGAATCTTCTTGGTCAACAAAAGGCTGCGGCCGTCGCGTGCGTAGCCGATGCGTTCGGGAACGCCGACCCGCCAAGCGATCCATGCGGCATCAAAGGCGTTCTGAAGCAGCAAGGCGACGTCAAACTTTTGCTTTCGTAGCTCTTGCGCTAGACGCTCGCGGCCGCTCAAGCCTGCGTGTGGGCCTTCGGGATCGCAGGAGATCAGCTCGTCGCAGATGTTCTGGCCGCGATAAATGTCCGCCACATAGGGCCGGGTCAGAATTGAAATCTTGGCGTTCGGAAAGCGCCCACGAATGGCGCGCAGCGCGGGCAGCGCCATGATGGCGTCGCCTACCCAATTGGTGGCGCGAATCAGAATCTTCATGCGGCAACCCCACCGCGGAGAGCCAATCGTTCGCGCAGATCACGCAGAAATCGCTCCTCATCAGGGATTTCCATCGTGACGACGGCTATCCGCACAGGCATTTCGGACGAGGACGCTGCATCAAGATTCTTCGCATCCTTTTCCGTCGTCATTAATACCTTCGCACCCAGCGATCGGGCGGTGACTGTCAATTCAAGGAGTTCTCGCTTTGTATAGCGGTGATGATCGCGGAACGATTTGCTCCCGACCACCTGCAGCTTCCAGCGTTCCAGATCTGCAAAAAACGCTTCAGGGTTGCCAATTCCGGCAAACGCGAAGACCGGATCTGGACACGAGGTTTGCAGAATCGCTCCCAGCGAATGATCTCGAAAGCCGAGCAGTTTGGTAGTGGACGAATATATAGCCATTTGGGGAAACTTCTGTATGGCTGACACCGAAGGGGTAGATTGTTCGGTGCGCGTAAAAACGACGAGATCAGCCCGGTGTAGCGCAGAACGGGGCTCCCGAAGGCGGCCCGCCGGGAGAATCGATTGCTGGCGAAGGGGGCGCGTGGAATCAACCAGGACGATATCGACATCCCGGGCTAGTCGAAGGTGTTGAAAACCATCGTCGAGGAGAAAAATGTCTACCCCAGCCGATTGCAAACGCTTTCCCTCGGCGTAGCGGTCTTTACCGACACCGAAGAGAACCCGGTCTTGCAGGCGATCCTTCATCAGCTCAACCTCATCGCTGGTCTTGCCGGAGCCACGATAACCGCGACTGAGAATGGCAACACGCTTTCCTTCGGCGACAAATCGCTCGGCGAGCCAAATCACCATCGGCGTCTTCCCAGTGCCTCCGACAGAGACGTTGCCAACGCTGATGACTCTGCCATCCAGCCGTCTTTGTTTGAGCCAGCCGTGAGTATAGAGCCGAGCGCGTGACCACATCGCTGCTGCATAAAGAAGGGAAACTGGCCATAGCAGCACACGGAGGAGCGGCGGCAGGTTCATCGGGCTGGGCTGCCGAGGAATTTGGAAATTTCCGCGAGGGCGCGGTCAGTGGCGCCGCGGCTGCTCTCGACTAAGTGCTTCGCGTTCTCGCCCATTTTGTGGCGGCGATCCGGATCGCGTAGCAGTTCAATCCAGGCGACGCCCGCGTCCTCGGGGCTCTCCACCTGGATGGCAGCGTCCGCAGTGACGAAGCGAGCAGCAATCTCCGCAAAATTCTCCATGGACGGCCCGAACACTGGGATTTTACCGAACGCCGCAGGTTCGAGAATATTGTGCCCGCCGGAAGGGACCAGAGAGCCGCCTACGAACGCGCCGTCGGCCAGGCGGTAGAGGGACGCAAGTTCGCCGATGGTGTCGAGCAGAATCACGGTAACATCGCCGGGTATTGAACCATTGTTGCCGACTGTCGCTTCTTGCGCGTGGCCGGATAGTGCAAGCTGGGAGCGGCGTATGAATTTGCGGCGCGATTCGTTAATGAACTCCGCGGCAGCTTCAAAACGTTCCGGCTTGCGCGGGGCCAGGACCAAAAGGGCGTTAGGGTGCTCGCCCTGCAGGACGCCGAAGGCAATCAACGCGAGCGGCTCTTCGGCGGCCACCACGCTGCCGGCGACTACGATCGGTGAACGGCCCTGCCGCCGCGCCTCCGCTTCGAGCCAGCTTGAAAGTGGCGTTGCGGCGGGAAGCTCCATGTCGTACTTGAGGTTGCCGCTGACCGAGACGCGCTCGGCGGGCGCGCCCAGGGCGCGAATCCGCTCCGCATCCTTCTCACTTTGCATCAGGAAGGCGCTCGCGTTGCCGAGCGCGGTGCGCAGAAACGGGCGAAGGAAAAAACCGAATTTGGAGAGGTAGCGCTGGTATCGCC
>CATPAM010000143.1 GCA_955651735.1 Candidatus Acidiferrales bacterium
GCTTCGTAGACTGCGGCGCTGCGGCCGCTCGTCACGATTTCCAAGCCGTTGCTTCGATGAATTACCGTTTTTAGCGCCCGGGCCGGTCCGTTCATCGAGGCGTTGAATAGCGACGACTGGAACCGCACATAAGGTGTATCCGAGCGCCAGCTCCCAGGTGCCCTGCACATCATCGTCGTTAATCGTTTGCGGCCGAGGCTGCGGTTGCGGCGCTGAGCGAAGTTGCAGACGCCAACGCCGCCGCGTTCACTTCTTGCGCGGCAATTTCAGCCGTTGGGACGGAGAGCAGCAACGCAAACGCGATCAGCCATTTCATGATTTTTGCTCATGCCTCAATCTGCCCCATCCGATGTCCGCAGTGGCGTTTTGCGTTGCCTACGCTCGCAAATTCCTTTATCGTTAGGGTTTATTTTGCCGCTAAAAGGCGCGCTGTCAAGCCTGCTGCAAGAGAAAGACGGAGAAACCTGTGAAGAAGAAGATTCGCGCCATTCAATATGGTGTCGGCCCGATTGGTGCCTCCATCGCGCGCCTGATGCGTGAAAAACAGGCCATCGAAATCTGCGGCGCAATCGATACCGACCCGGCGAAAGTTGGCCGCGATTTGGGTGAAGTCGTTGGCGCCAATGACGCGCCTTGGGGCGTAAAGATCTCCGCGGATGCCAGCGATGTTCTGGAACAGGCCGCCGACGTAGTGATTCACTCCACTTCTTCGTCTCTTTCAAAAGTTATGGACCAGTTGCTGGCCTGCCTCAAAGCAGAATCTTGCGTTGTTTCCACTTGTGAAGAGCTTTCCTATCCCTACCGCACGCACCCGGACCTGGCGGCGAGGCTGGATGCCGAGGCCAAAGACTGGGGCGTTGCGCTGGTCGGCACCGGTGTGAATCCCGGCTTCGCGATGGACAAATTAGTGGTAACGCTCGCGGCCGTGTCGCAGCGCATCGAGCATGCCAAGGCACTGCGCATCGTCGACGCCTCCAAGCGCCGCTTGCCGTTGCAAAAGAAGATCGGCGCGGGCATGAGCGTCGACGAATTTCGCGGACAAGTCGCCGCTGGAGTGATCAAGCACGTCGGATTGCCGGAATCGGTGGCCATGGTCGCGGACAGTTTGAATCTTCCCGTCGAACAGATCACCGAAACGATCGAGCCCGTGGTCGCTCGCGAACGTGTCCAAACTGAATTCCTCACCGTGGAAGCCGGGCAGGCAGCGGGTGTACACCAAATCGCTCGCGGACTGGGCGCAGGGAAAGAACTGGTTTATCTGGAGTTGCAGATGTACGTCGGCGCGAAAGATCCGGCCGATACCATCGAGTTACAGGGACATCCGAACATCAGCTTGGTGATTCCCGGCGGCTCGCACGGAGATATCGCCACCGCTTCGGTAGTCGTTAACTCCATTCCAGTAATTCTCGATGCTCCCGCAGGATTGCGCACCGCGCGCGATCTTCCCATTGGTTTCTTTTCCCCCAACGCGAAGCCCTGAGCTGCCGCCAAAGCGTTTGTAAGCTAGATTGGCTGGCTCAGGAAATTTGCGAGAGCAACTGCCGCGCCCGCGCCGCGAAGAAGCTGGCTCCGCCGTACATCAGCGCCAGCAGAGAGAATCCTGCGATGATGCTGATCCGTTGCGCGATCCAGCCCAGCGAAAAGCTCATCAAAAGTTGCAAGATCGTTGTTAAGACGGCCATCGCCGATTGTGTGCGCCCCATGAAGTGGCGCGGCACGATGCTCATCAGCGAAGATTGCGCCACCACGCCCGCAAGCGCCCTGCACATACCGAAAAGCGCCTGCATAGCCACGGCCCCGATGAGAAGGGACACGAATGGAACGACCGTGTGCCCGGTCGCCAGACCTACAATCGCTGCAACGTAGAGTATGAGCCGCAATTTCTGCGACAGTTGGCTGGCGATGAGTCCTCCGGTGACCGCTCCGGCGGCCCAGCCGGCTTCGAGAAAACCAAGTCCTCGCGCACCGGCATGCAGAATGTCGTTCGCCAGCGCGACCAGCACCACGTTGGCGCTCACAACTCCCGCCATCATGATGGAATGCGTCACGCCCAGCGCGCGCACCACCGGCTGCTTCCGCAGATACGCAAAACCCTCTTTGAGGTCAGCATAGACCGCGAGCGAGAGCCCAGCCTCGGCGACTTCGGGATTCTCCCCCGTTTCCAGCGCTTCCGCGGTTGCTTCGGTCGCGTCGGAATATTCGCGTGGGTATCGCTGACTTTCGCGCGGCGAAACGTAGCCGCGCCGCACCTGATACAAACAAAATGCGGAGACAAAGTATGTGGCGCCGTCAATGGCCAGAATTCCCGCAATGCCCGCGCTGTCGTAAATGAATCCAACAAAAGCACCCGCAATCAGCATGCCGCTTTGCACGCCGATCAGCACGGCAGCGTTCGCGCCCGTAAACTGGCTGGGCGGAATCACTTCCTGCACCAGCGCATTCACTGTGGCCCAATACATTGCCGAGCCGGTCCCGGTGATGAGCGTCATCGCATACAAGTGCCAAAGTTCCAGGTGCCCGCGCCAGGCGATAGATGCCGCAGCGAGCACGGCAACTCCGCGGGCGAGGTCCAGCAATACGCCGAGATAGCGGCGATCCAGCCTGTCGATCAGCACGCCGCCGAGAAACGGAACCAGCAAACCCGGCAGCGTAACCACGATGACTTGCAGACTTACCTTGATTGTGGAGTGCGTGGAGGAGAGGATGTACCAGCTCACGCCGGTAAAGTTCATGCCGCTGCCGAACAGCGATACGAACATCGCGAGGAAAAAATAACGGAAGCCGCGCTGCGCCCAGATGAGCTTCCAATCGACTCGGGTGGTTGCCGGGCTTGCCATCGAACCTACTAGCTTACTATCGTAGGCAATGTCTGAAAGGGGAGTGTGCGCGAGAATTTACATACTGACGCGGGAATTTACCATTCTGGGAGAGTGAAAACTTTTGGGGAATGAAGCGAATTGCGTAGCGAGGTTTGGCAAGCAGAAGGCGCGCGGAAAAGCCCTGCTCGAGACATCCGAGCTTATTTTTCGCAGCGAAGACGGCGCTATGCGCTTGAAGTTCACGTTTGCCGACATCAAGTCGGCCACCGCTGCCGACGGGCACCTTCGCGTCGAAGTTCCCGAAGGCGCGGCGATATTTGAGTTGGGTGCGAACGCCGCAAAATGGTGCGAAAAAATTCTTCACCCCAAGACGCGGCTAGAGAAGTTAGGCATCAAGCCGAATGCCGCGGTTTCTTTGAGCGGTAATCTTGATGGCGATTTCCTTGCCGAGCTGCGCGCACAAACGAAAAATGTGAGCAACGGAAAAGTTGCGGCAGGCGCGGAGTGGATCTTTTTCGCCGCCGATTCTGCCAAGGATCTGTCGCAAGTTTCCAGATTGGCGAAGAGCCTGAAAGGCGCGGCGGCATTGTGGATCGTCTACCCAAAGGGGCAAAAGCAACCCACGGAAAATGACGTGCTCGCCGCGGGCCGTAAATCCGGACTGAAAGATGTGAAGGTCGTGAGCTTTTCGCCAACGCACACCGCACTGAAGTTTGTGATTCCCGTCGAGAAGCGTTGAGCGCCGGCATCACTTCATACCCTCACGTCGGAAACTCGCGCCCATTTTCGCTCGCCAATACTCCGCGGGCGCTCTACTCTAAAATTATTCACATGAGCTTGCTCGACGTGCGCAACCTGATCGTGGACTTGCCGACCGCGGCCGGATGGATTCGGCCGGTGAAC
>CATPAM010000144.1 GCA_955651735.1 Candidatus Acidiferrales bacterium
GCGGATCACAGACCAATACTTGCGTGACATGGGGCTTGAGCAAGGCGTACAACCAGGCCGCGCAGGTGCCTTCTTCAAAGGTCACATGCAAACTGCCACGCAGGCCGCGGACAAACTGGAGAATCGTTTCCGCTTTCGTTTCGAGGATAGCCTCCATGACCAACTTCCCGTCAGAATCCCGAACGGCCACGGAGATCGTTGCCTGATGTACATCGAGCCCAATATACTTGGCGTCATTCATGCGTCAGTTGGGGCAGATTGGCGGCGCAAGACCCCTGTCCGATGCGTCGTGTCGACCAAACTCTAGAAAATAGCGCCCCCTGGCGCGCCGGGCTCACTCGTTGGTAAAAACAATCCGGCACCAAATCAATTCGGAATATCATCTACTCTCGGGGGTAGCCAAAAATGTATCGTGCATGGGTGGCGCTCATCTGGATGATCCTGCTTGCATCTCCAATCGTTCTGGCGGACCAGGTTGTCTTGAAAAACGGCGACCGGCTCAGCGGCGCGATCGTGAAATCGGACGCAAAAATCCTGATCCTCAAGTCCGAGTTTGCGGGGGACGTGAACATTCAGTGGGACGCAATTGATTCTATTCAATCGACGCAGCCGCTTTATGTGGGCCTGAAAGACGGCGAGACGATTGCCGGAACAATCACAATGATGGACGGAAAACTCCTGGTAGAAACCAGGGACGCCGGCGCTGTCTCGACAACGAAGGGCGCCATCTTGACGGTGCGGAGCGAGACCGAGCAAGCGGCCTATCACGCAGAGGACGATCGGCTGCGGAATCCTCGCTTGACCGACTTCTGGAGCGGCTATCTGGACGCAGGTCTGAGTACGACGCGCGGCAACTCTCAGGTGCTGAACTTTGCCCTGGCCGCGAAGGCTATGCGGCGGACGACGCGGGACGTCATCACCGTCTATGCCAACTCCATATTTGCGAACAACGGAACTGCCGGTCCCACCGTCACGACGGCAAACGCCATCGGCGGCGGTGTGCGTATGGAGCTGAACGTCACCAACAGGGTTTTCATCTTCGGCTTCACCGATTTCTTGCATGACCAGTTCCAGCGGCTCGATCTGCGAAATGTCCTCGGAGGCGGCATCGGTTATCACGTCGTTAAGACCAAGGCCACGCTGTTCGACGTTTACGGCGGCGGGGCGTATGACCAGGCTTTCTACTCGATTCCGTTGACTAGGAGGGACGGCGAGATCCTGGCGGGGGAGTCACTGTCGCATGCATTTAACGAGCGCACGAAGTTCAGCGAGCGCTTTGAAGTCTTTCCCAACGTCTCCACCGTCGGCGAATACCGCACAACGTTCGATGCCAATGTAAACAGCAAACTGTATCGCTGGCTGAGCTGGCAAATCTCGTTCAACGATGGCTACGTGAGCAACCCGCCGGGCGGCGTCAAAAAGAACGACATGGTGCTCTCGACCGGCTTGCACCTCATATTCGGCCGAACGGCCCAATAGCCCCAATAGCAACGATTCGTGCAAAGTTGCTTCCAAGCAGCTGAGTCTACGGGTTCAGCGAAGCTACCCGCAAAAAGCTGATAACACACGATTTTGCGTGCGACCGAATAAGACGGAAGCGCCACGAACTCGGTGTCCGTCACGCTTCCGAGGGGTGAGGAGGGGTGCATCTGATTCTGGCGAATCTCCCTGGCGTCAGCTACGAGAGCGCGTCTAGAAGATTCCGGGAGACAAGAAGCACGATCCTGAACTGGGAGGATGTTCTCACCGAGTCATTGAGTTGCGCAGTTCCATACAGCACAGAAACGCCCTCCCGAACGGACGCACAATGTTCAAAACGGAGCGGTTTCGTGGCTGGGTATTATCGCATTCTATCCGAATGAAAAAGAGAGAACTCACGCCCGAACAGTTATCCTCTGTCCCTTGTCCTACATGTGGTGTCGCTGCAGAGGCCATCGAAAGGCAATAAATTAACTGGTCATAGATTTGGTAACGCCGTCCGAGAACGATACGTCCTTGCGTCCTCGTGCCGCCAGCCCATGCCCCATACGTGCCGCCCCGCACATATCCGCCCGTGTGGTTTGCCAATGCCGCGCCTTCCGCATGATTGCTTTCCACGCAAATGTGCAACCAGAATGCCAATGTGTACGCAAGAGAACAGACGCTCTTCTTCGGCGCGTCTACCATGCTTGCTTGGAAGGAGCCTCTCGAATGTGAGGCTGGACTCCGATCCTGGAGCGTAAGCGAGTGGAATTCACACGAAGATGGACGTAGGAGGAAAGTTATGAGAACCCGTTTGCGGATGGCTACCTGCATGACCGCGATCATGGCCTTTACTGGCAGTGTGGCTCTGGCACAAGACCGCGGACAAAATGGGAACAATCAGAATCGCCAAGACCACACCAGATTCGACCAACACGACCAGCAGGTCACGCGTGATTGGTACAAACAGCACCATGACAGTGCTCCAGTTGGACTTAGAGAGCAGGACAGACTGTCTCCCGACCGGGAATCACAGCTACAGCAGGGTAGTGTACTTCCTCGCGACCTACATAGGCAGGAGCATCCGCTACCGCGTGATCTTTATGGCCAACTACCTCCTCCTCCGCGTCACCACCGGTACGCCGCGGTCGCAGGACATGTGGTTCAACTTGATAACAGGAACCGGGTTCAAGACGTCATCCACCTGGAAATTGACCACTAAACGTTTCGTTTGTCGATGACTTGGATTCCGGCGCTCGGTGATCCTGGCCGGGCTTCGCTTCAACGTGTGCAATCTAGGACAGACATTCCGGTCCCCAGTGAGTAGGCTGCACGGCAAAGAAATACACTTCTTGTTAGAGCCCCTCAGAGACACCCCCAACACTCCGGGCGCCATGTCCGGGGTGCGTAAACAGATCATCACAGTGCTAACGTGCTCGTACTTGCGGGGTGTTCGCCTTCCTTAGAACCAACAGTGTTCCAATTTGTACTGTTTAACGGCTGGTTTTATCGCACCGTGTGGTTTTGCGGAAAGATAAAGTTGAAACCGGACATTCCGGCTTAAAGTCTGCGAGGTGAGTGTGGGAGCCCTGCCGAGCGGAGGTGGCTCGTGACAATGGACAAGTCGGACGCGGAGCTACCTGTCTCAAAGGGGAAAAACAGGAGGAGTGACCGTTACCCTGTAGTTGTTCCCGTGAAGGTGAAATGGTTAGAGCCTAGTGGCGCAGGCGTCATCGAGTTTGCGGAAGC
>CATPAM010000145.1 GCA_955651735.1 Candidatus Acidiferrales bacterium
CCCTCGGAGCGGGACGCCTGCGCATTATCCGGCAATTGCTGACCGAAGGCCTGATGATCGCCCTTCTGGGCGGCAGCGCGGGTCTCTTGCTCACCGATTGGGGAATTCATTTTGTGCGGGCAAATCTGACCTTCAACGAAGCAATCAGCGCCGTACCGTTGAGTCTGGATTGGAACGTTCTGCTCTTCACGCTGGGTGTCTCGCTGGTGTGCGCAGTGCTGTGCGGCCTCGCACCATCGCTGAAAGCGTCGCAAACCGATATCAACAGGAATCTGAAGGACGAAAGCCGCGCGGCCTCGACGAGCCGTTCGCAGAGCCGTCTGCGGACCGTAATGGTCACCGGCGAGATCGCGCTGGCGTTGTTTCTGCTGGTCGGAACCGGGCTGCTTTTCCGCGGCATTTTCCTTATTGAGCATCAGAATCTGGGCTTCCGGGCAGACCATCTCCTTACCGCCGGCGTGACGCTCGACAACGCACGATACAAAGATGCCTCGCAACAGGTCCGCTTCGTCCAGGATCTGATTCCTCGCCTGCAACAGATTCCCGGCACCGAGGCAGTCGCCGCTGGTTCCGACTTGCCGGCAACCGGACCGAGCACGGTGACTCTGAAGATCAAGGGTCAGCCGGATTTGCCGGCGAACCAGCCGCTCAGCGCTCTCGATTGCATCGTTACTTCTGATTACTTCCGCGCGGCGGGCATTTCGTTGCTGCGCGGCCGGACGTTCACGGAGATGGATAACGCCGCCGCGCCACGCGTGGTCCTGGTAAACCAAGAGTTTGTGCATCGCCTTCTGCAGGACCAGGAGCCCCTGGGAACACAGATTCGGCTGGAGGTCAGCGGCCCGGTGCGCGAGTGGAGCGAGATCGTTGGTGTTGTGGCCAACGTGAAAACGTATTCTGAGTCTACCGTTGACGACCCCGAGGTCTACGAACCATTCTTCCAGCGGCCCGTGCCTTCCTTCTCTCTCATGGTTCGCTCAGGATCCGATCCCAACGGTCTCGCCCCTGCTCTGCGCAACGCCGTTGCGCAGGTGGATGGGGAGCTTCCAGTGGACCGAGTGATGAGCATGCCCGCTGTGATCGATCGCCAGAAAGCTGGAAATCCATTTTTCGTGCGCGTGCTGGGATGCTTCGCTCTTCTGGCGCTGATCCTCGCGGCGATCGGGATTTATGGGCTGGTCGCTTATTCCGTAGGCCAGCGAACGCACGAAATCGGCATCCGTATGGCCCTGGGAGCGAGAAGCCCGGACGTGCTGCGCATGGTTTTGTGGGAAGGCACGAAAATGACGGCCATCGGAGGGGCCATAGGGCTCACGATGGCGCTGCCGCTGCCGAAAATTTTCGACGCCATATTCTACGGGCTCCATCTTCGCGAGCCGCGCCTCTACATCATTGTCCCAATAGCCATCCTCGCAGTTGCGATCTTGGCAACATACATCCCGGCGCGGCGGGCCACACGAGTCGATCCGATGCTCGCGCTGCGCTATGACTAGAAGGGGAGGTTAGAGGCTGGAGGCTAAAGGTTAGAAGATCGGACTGAAGTTCCTGGAGAGGAAAATCGATGAGATGGTTGCGTGCATTGCTGCTGCGATTTAGCGAGCTCTTTCGCAAGCGTGAACGCGACCAAGAGATTGCGGACGAGCTTGCGAGCCATGTGCAGATGCACATCGAAGACAATTTGCGGCGGGGCATGAATCCACAAGAGGCACGCAGGGAGGCGCTGATGAAACTTGGTGGAGTAACGCAGACGGCGGAGATTTATCGCGAGCGGCGCGGCGTTCCAGTGGTCGAGACGTTGCTGCAGGATTTGCGCTTCGCGGCACGCATGCTGCGCAAGAATCCGGGATTCACCGCGGTTGCGGTCCTAGTGATGGCACTGGGCATCGGTGCAAGCACCGCGATTTTCAGCGTCGTTTATGGAGTGTTGTTGCGTCCATTGCCCTATCCGAAGCCGGACCAAATCGTGCAGGTATGGGAAGTGGATGCGAAAGGCAATCGCATGAACTTCACGGAGCCGAATTTTTCGGACCTCCGAAGCAGCTCGCAAACCCTCGAAGGCTTGGCCGAATACAATACGGGAGCTTTCACGATTACCGGCGGGGCTGAGCCCACCAGGACTGCAGCGGGAGTGGTCTCTCGCGATTTCTTCAAGGTAATGGGCGTCTCGCCGCAATTCGGCCATCCTTTCAGCACGGAAGATCAGCGCGAAGGCGCGGAGCCGGTAATGCTGGTCAGTTACGGATATTGGAAGGAGTACCTCGGCGGTTCCCAACAATTCTCGAAATTGAAAGTTATAGCGGATCACAAAGTCTTCTCGATTATCGGCGTCATGCCCGAAGGATTTCGCTTTCCCGATCATAGTGAACTCTGGGTACCTCGCGAAATTTATCCTCCAAATAACCAGAGCCGTACGGCGCATAACTGGCGTGTGTTCGGACGTATACGTGATGGTTTCGGGCTCGCGGAGGCACGCTCGGAACTCAGGGCCATCGCGCACCGCCTGAAAAAACAATATGGCCAAGACATCGATATGAGCGACGCAGCGGCAGAGCGTCTAAGGGATGCCATGACGGCACCGATACGCTCAGCCCTATTGTTGTTGCTTGGCGCAGTTGGTTTCCTGCTGCTGGTGGCATGCGCTAACGTCGCCAATCTTGTTGTGGCACAGACCGCGAGGCGCGAGCGCGAACTGGCCATCCGCGCGGCAATGGGCGCGGAGCGGCGGCGCCTGGTATGGCAATTCTTGATGGAGTCGGTCCTACTTTGCGCGATCAGCGGCGTTATAGGAGTACTCGCGGCTCGATGGGGCGTGGACGCTCTGTTGGCACTGGCACCCCAAAACTTGCCGCGTTTGGATTCGGTCTCCCTCAATTTCCCCGTACTTTTGTTCGCTGTGACTCTGTGTATTTTTCTTGCCGCGAGCCTGGGAATTTTCACCGCCATTCGCGCTACGTCGGGCGACCTGCGGGAAGCTCTCGGAGAAGGCGGACGGGAACAAGCCGGCGGACAGCGCGCCCAGCGATTTGGCCGCACGATCGTAGCGGGTCAGCTTGCGATTACCTTGATACTGCTGGTTGGCGCCGGTCTACTGGGCCGCAGCTTGATGCGCGTGCTTTCGATCGATCCAGGATTTCGAATCGAAAATGTCATCACCATAGACCTTGCCTTTGCGTCTAATGTCGAAACTGACCCGGAAAAAGCATTGCACGTGAATCGGCTCAATGAATTGTTTGAGCATTTGCGTGCAATACCAGGTGTAGAAGCCGTCGGGGGAGCGAGCGACCTGCCTTTAGCCAGTGAGTTCATGGGCAACGGAACATTTCTCGTGTTGAGTCCCGGGCAACAGCCGGCGCAGATGGAAGATTTCGAGCAACTGACGCACGACCCGTCCATCACCGGCTATGCCGATTATTCGGCGGCCAGCGAAGATTATTTCCGGGTGCTCGCCATTCCGCTTCTGCGCGGCCGGCTCTTTGGTGAGCGCGATGTGATGAGTGTGCCTCACGTTGCGTTGATCAACGAAGCACTTGCGCGCGCTCGCTGGCCGAACGAAGACCCGCTGGGTAAAACCATTGAGTTCGGCAACATGGATGGCGATCTCCGGCTGCTAACCATCGTTGGGGTGGTGGGAGACGCCCGCAACGGCAGCCTTGAAGCTACTCCTCGGCCTACGGTGTACGTGAATTATCGACAGCGACCGCAATCCACACAGAGGCTTGCGGTTGTACTGCGCAGCGGCATGCCGTCGTCAAGTATCATTTCGGCCGCGCGAGAGGTCGTTCGCAATCTCGATCCAGACGTACCACCTCGTTTCCGCACCTTGGCCCAGGTTTTCTCTTCTTCGTTGGCCACGCGGCGATTCAATCTGACATTGGTGGCAGCGTTTGCGGGAACCGCGCTGCTGCTTGCGGTAGCCGGCACTTATGGTGTCATGGCGTATAGCGTCACGCGCCGCACTCGAGAAATCGGTGTTCGCATGGCGATTGGGGCCGCGGCTGGCGACGTGCTGCGATTGGTGCTGGGCCAAGGGATGTGGACCACCGCAATCGGCGTAACGATCGGCATGGGCGGTGCACTCGCGCTGACTCGCACCATGGAATCGCTGCTATTCGGTGTGAGCCCAACGGACCCGTTAACTCTTGGGGGAGTCGCTTTGCTGCTCGCCGGTGTGTCACTGCTAGCCTGCTACATACCCGCGCGGCGCGCAATGCGCGTGGATCCAATCGTGGCGCTACGCTACGAATAGCGCTCGGGTTTGCGCCAGAAATTACTTGGCCTCTTTGTTTTGGATCGAAAGTAGCTCGACTTCGAAGATCAGTGTGGCGTTGGGGCCGATTTGACCGCCGGCACCACGTTCGCCATAGGCTAATTCCGAGGGAATGAAGAGCTGCCACTTTGATCCCACGGGCATGAGCTGCAGCGCCTCGGTCCAGCCTTTGATCACTCCAGTGACCGGAAAAGTAGCCGGTTGGCCACGCTTGTAGGAACTGTCGAACTCCGTGCTGTCCAACAGCGTGCCGCGGTAATTGCAGACGACCGTGTCCGTGGGTGCCGGTTTCGGTCCGGTACCCTCCTGGAGAACCTTGTATTGCAACCCGCTGGGCAGCGCCACGACGCCGTCCTTGGTCTTGTTGGCATCAAGGAAAGCAAGGCCTTGCTTCTTATTGGCATCGCCGAGCTGCTGAGCCAGATCCTGCTGCTTCTTGCGCACTTCGCTTTGCAGTTGGGTAAGGACGGCCCGCGCTTCGTCTTCCGTTAAGAGCGTTTTCCCATTAGAAAACGAATCTCTTAAGCCACGCGCGAGGATTGCGGGATCCACGTCGATCGCTTGCTTACGCAGCCCGGTGCCAAAGTTCATGCCCAAGGCATAGCTGTCTTTTTCTTTTTGCGTCTTCAGGGTAAGAGGGGCCGCTTTGGCTGGAACGCGCTTGGTTGCGGCGCTGGGCTGGGATTTTGGCGGAGTGGCCGGTTGCGTTTGTGCCGGCGGCGGCTGCTGCGCAACGCTGTTAGGAAGAACGCTTGCCGCAGTTAGAAGAAGTAAACTGATGCGCAATGAATTTTGCATACCAGCATTGTGGCACGGCCACAAGACTTGGCAAAACTGGGAAAGCCGGCAAAGACTCAGGGCTTTTTCTTTTTGAAGAGGCCGCCGATGGCATCGATGGGGTTGTTGGGATTTTGCTGCTGTTGCTGCGGCGAAGCCTTGGCCTGTGAACCCCCGCCGAAACAGCTCAGTTGGGACTTCAGCATGCCCGCGGCGACGCCACCCACGTCGGGAATAAACTTGGGATCGGACGTGGTTCCCTTGATTTGGAACGGGAGCGTGGGGCCACTGCCGCCACTCGCATTCTTGCAGTTGCCCAACAGGCCTCCGGCCGCGCCCCCCGCACCACCGGTGACTTTCCCGAGCAGGCCGCCCAGAGCATCCGAGGCAGCCCCCGTTGCGGCGTTCCCCGCAGCGCCCGCAGCCCCGCCAATGGCATTCTTTAGGGTCGCCGCCATTTTGAAGTCCAAATTGTTTTTGGCGTCGATCGTTCCGTTGCCTACCAGCGTGCCAAGTGAGGGGACCGAAGCTTGAAAGTTCTGCGCTTCTATCCCGGTCGGGGCCATATGAAGATTGGTGGTCATTTTTTCGATGTCCAGATCCTTGCCGGTGCTCAACCCGACGAGCTTAGAAACACCGGCAAGTTTTGAGCCAAGGTCGAAGCCCGCGAGTTTTGCGTTGAACATACCGATGGTTCCAGAGGTGACGAGTTTATTCGTAGGGCCGTTGAGCTCCAGGTTTGTGTTAAGGGTGCCCGCCTGCAGCGACGCGCCGCTGGGCATGTGAATCCCCAATGCGGGAAGGAATGCTTCCAAGTCCCTTGCGGGCATGCTTTGCCCTTCAACCTTGACGTGCAGGATGACGCCTTCAGAATCCGAGGGAACCTCATACGTGCCGCTGAGATGGCAGACAGCATTCCCGATTTTTAGCGTCGAAGGCTCGAGGACGCCGCGGTTCTTGCGCAGATCGTATTTCGTGTTGAAGTCCACAACGACAGGAATGGCGGCGGGCGAACCACCGGCGATAAGCAAGGCCCTGGAAAGTTTTGCGTTGCCGCTCACATTGGCTTCGCCATTTTGCGAGGCAAGGGTGGAGGTCAGGTCGAGCAGGCCGCCCAGCCCCGCGGAAGGATCGAGGATGCCGGTGGTGGCAAGATTCAGGTTGTTAATGGTCAGCTTGGCATTCACCGGCGTCAGCGCGGTGTTCTCCTGATCGAGAGGCCCGGCGGTGCCGTCGACCTTGAGGTCGCCGCCGCCCGGAAGATTGGAGGTAAGCGTTACAGGGAATTTGCTGGTGAGCGAAACCTTGGACGCGGTCAGGTCCACTTTGTCGTACGTGCTGCGTTTCTGGGAGTTGGTCGAACCGATCACGACGCGCCCGTTGCGGAGCTCCAGCTTCTCCACCGAAAACTCACCAGCACCTGAAGAGGAGGGCTGTTGGCGCGACTTTGCGGCCGCAGCGCCGAAAGAGGAGTAGTTCCACTCGCCTGCGCCACTGCGGAGCAGCGTAACCTCAGGACTGTCGATAACGATGGCCGTAATGTTGAGTTCTTTGTGCAGGATCAAGGGCAGCAGCTCAACACCAACCTTGATGGACTTGGCGGTAAGGAATGGTGACTTGCTGAACTTGGGATCGTCGGCAACGGACAAATTGTCGGCGGCCAACGAGCCGGAGAAGAGCGAAAGGCTAAGGTTGCCGACATCCACTTTGCGTCCCAGCGCCGCGGAAGCTTTTTCTTCAATCGTGGGCCGGAACTGGTTGACCGGGATAAGGAAAGGCGCGACCAGGACGAGAACGACCAGGACGGCAACGATGGCGAGTATGATGCGAAGTGTACGGCTCATGAGCAACCTCCGGCTCGGCAGGCACAGCAACGTGAACGCGAACGCGTTGTGGTGAGGGGAATATTAGCACAGGCCCGTCCAAAGCTTTCTACCGGAGAAACTGTATGCAAAGCGAAGCGTCGCAGCACTGGGAGTTACATCCGCGAGCCCGCGCGACGGGAAATACATGGATTACGGTACAGAAATAATTTGAAGCGCGGCGGACAAGCGAGTAAGGTAAGCGCACCCTTATTACCGCGATTTGGATGAACAAAGCGCTACCAACGCAAAGGACGGGCCACGTGGAACTAATCATCCGAGGACCTCACCCGCGACTCTCCCTTGTGGTCATTGCGCTGTTCGCTTTGCTGGTAACCGGAAGCGCCTCGATAGCTCGGCAACGTATCGTTGCAAATCTTCCCGACGCTCCTACACCGAAGCAGCAACCGAGTGCACCAGTGAAGGGGAAAGGGGGGTTCTCCAAGACGACGGTCGCAATTTTGAGCCGCAGGTCGTTCTTCTTCCCGGACCTGGCCTACACCAGCAAGCCGCTGAACAGCGGACAGAAGTTTTTGCTGGCCGCCGACGAGACCATCGCGCCCTCCGCCCTGATCGTGACGGCCATGAGCGCGGCGATCTCGCAGGCGAATGACTCCTGGCCGGGTTACGGCCAAGGCTGGGAGGCTTACGGCAAACGCTACGGCGCGGCAATGGCGCTGAACGCGTCAACAAACGTGTTTGGAGTGTTTCTGCTGCCTTCCGTGCTCCACCACGATCCCCGGTATTTCGTGCTCGCGCATGCCAGCTTCGGGCAGCACGTTGCCCACGCGCTGAAGCGCATGGTGGTCACGCCCACGGACGCCGGCGGTCAGGCGGTAAATGTCTCTGGCTTGCTCGCTCCGTTGGGCGCCGAGGGTTTGGCCAATACGTATCTCCCGGATGCAGAGCGGACCACCGGCAAGACGTTTGAGCGATACGGAATTCAAATGGCGATTATTGCCGGTGGCAACATAGCCAAGGAATTTTGGCCGGCGATTTTCAAGACGCTGCGAATGGGAAAGATCGCACCCGGCGCGGGGCCTTCCAACCGTAATCCCTAGCAGTGCCGGAGTATGGTGGGGCTGGCGAGAGTCGAACTCGCGACAAGCAGTTTAGGAAAACAGAAGCCCGTCTTGCAGGGATTTGAAAATCTCTGATTATATTTGAGGTGTCAACCAGTTACGGCTCGCCCGTTCTGATTGGTTTGTACGCGTTATGACGCATTCTGAACCGATAACCATTACACTTTTATTACACTCGTTATCGGGTACTCGGTTTCCTGCGATACTAGCTCTCCACGTTTCTTGACGCGAGTCGCTTCTCGGCTCCTCAATCTCCCAAAGCTTTTGCAGCAGCCCGCACTCCGTTC
>CATPAM010000146.1 GCA_955651735.1 Candidatus Acidiferrales bacterium
CGTCTGGATGATGCAAGGTTCGAGCTGCGGGACCCCGCGCGGAGTTGAGACGAGGGTGGGGAGGTGCAAGGCTGTTCTTTCGGAGATGGAGTGCGATAGTCAAGGCGCAGGATCGCATGCCCATCAACACACGACAACTGTACGAATCGGAGAGTTGGGGGGCTGCGCCGTGCCAGGCAACCCGGTTTGTAGCACAATTGGGTGACGCGCTCTACAATCCGTGAAGCTCAATCGCCAATCGCAGGGGGAGACGCCAGGCCATGTGCAGGAACATCAAGACGCTTTTTAATTTTGATCCGCCGGTCACGGATGAGGAAGTGCGGGCGGCTTCGCTGCAGTTCGTGAGGAAAATCAGCGGTTTTAACAAGCCGTCGAAGGCCAACGAGGGAGCGTTTCTGGCGGCGATCGATCAGATTGCCGGGATTTCGCGGCGACTTCTGCGTTCGCTGGAGACGAACTCGCCGCCGAAGAATCGGGAAGAAGAGGCCGCAAAGGCGAAAGCGCGCGCGGCTGAGAGATTCGGCGCTTGAGCCCAGTAGTTAGGCTCGCACGGGAGGGGGATCGCGAGCAGTTGGCGGGGTTGCGCGCCGCGCTGTGGCCGGAGTCTTCGACGGAAGATCATGTCAAGGAACTGCTGGGGATTCTTGAAAGGAAGACGTTTGGAACGATGCCACTCATCGAGCTGGTCGCCGAAGAGCGGAGCGGAAGACTCATAGGCTTTCTGGAGGTAGGGTTGCGTTCGCATGCGGACGGGTGCGAGCCGGCCCATGCAGTCGGGTATGTCGAGGGCTGGTATGTGGTGGAGAGTCATCGAAAGCAGGGAATCGGGCGGAAGCTTTTGGCTGCGGCGGAAGATTGGGCGAGGACGCAGGGATGTGTGGAGATGGCGTCGGATGCGTTGGTGGGGAACGACGTCTCGCAACGGGCACATGAGGCACTCGGTTACGCGGAGGTGGATCGGTGTGTGCGTTATCGCAAGACGTTGTGAGAAGCGCTAAAGACGATCATGCTGTGCGAAGGCGCTAAAACGCTGGCAACTGAGGTCACGACCTCACACCCAAAAGCGGCGCACGGACACATAACAAGAACTCAGACGATGAGGATTATCGGGATATGAAACTGGTCTCAGTGAACGTCGGACTGCCGCGGGAAGTGATGTGGCACGGGAGAAGTGTGACCACGGGAATCTACAAGCAACCGGTCGAGGGCCGAGTCGCTTTGCGCAAGCTTAACCTGGACGGGGACCGGCAGGCGGACCTCAGCGTACATGGCGGGAAAGACAAAGCTGTTTACTGCTACCCGATCGCACATTATGAGTACTGGAAAAAGGAGTTGCCCGGCCGGGAGTTGCCGATGGGCATGTTTGGGGAAAACTTCACCACGGATGGCTTGCAGGAAGACTCCGCGCATCTTGGTGACCGATTCTCGGTGGGTTCCGCGGAGGTAATGGTGACCCAGCCTCGCTTGCCATGCTACAAACTCGGTGTGAGATTTCAGTCTGACGATATGGTGCGACGATTCCTGGCAAGTGGGCGGACGGGCTTCTATTTCGCGGTCACTCGCGATGGGGAAGTCGGGCCCGGCGACGAGATCAAAGTGACTTCTCGAGACGACAATGCGGTCCGAGTCTCGGGAATTACTCGACTGTATATCGCCAAAAGGTACGACGAGGATGACGTGACATCGTTACGTCGCGCCCTGCGGGTTGCGGCGCTGCCTGAGAGTTGGAAGGAGTACTTCCGGGAGCGGCTAGGCAAGGCGAATGTTTGAGCGCGGCTGTTCGAGGAGCGGATGCGAAGAAGGATCAGCCGTTTGGGGAATGGCTCGATGGACGCGGAGAGGGTTGGGTGAGGTCGGCGGCGGGGGAGTGGACACGGAAGAAACAAGAATGATGAAGCCTTGGCAGCAATCGCGGGGGATAGGAGCGGGCGCCGGGATTTAACGCGACTCTGCTAGGTACATGATTCGGGAGAGGGCGGTTCTTTGGGCGAGCGCCAGTACCGTTTGTAAATATTGCTGTTGCCGAAGAAAAGTGGGACTGCCCTCAAACTTCTCTAGTTCCGTTCGGCGGGATTCTCTTGCTGCCAAGCGGCCAGCGGCACTTTTCAGCAAACCAGGCGTTCGGTTGCAGGTCTCGATCAGACGAAGACCGGCACGCTCGAGCAGTTGCTCATTAACATCCGGCGGGACGAATTGCGCGTAGCCGTGCGGCGCGCGACTTTGAATTTCTTCGCTTGATACCGGGCCGGTGATGACGCCTGCGTCAGTGAATAGAAACCTGCCGCCGGGAACTAGAACACGCGCCACTTCGCGGAAAACGGCGGCGCGATCACGCAGATGCAAGACGACATCGATCGAGACTACGGCATGGAAATGCGCATCGGCGAAAGGAATCTGCTCGTTCAAGTTCGCTTGCTGCAGAGTGATTTGTTCGGAGAGCCCGAGGGAAGCGGCGCGGGCACGTGCAGCGGCGATGGCGTTCGCACTGACATCGAGCCCAACGGCCTGACATTTCGATTGCGCTGAGATGTAGGCGAGCGGTCCGGCGGGACCGCAGCCGAGATCAAGAAGGCAGCTTTCGGGCGAGAGCTTGAGCTTGGGAATGTCGGCCCGGAGCTCTTCGGCGGTTATCCAGGAGTGTTGACCTATGTCTTCACCGTAGGCTTCCGCGCGGAGCTGGCGCATGAGCGGGGAATCGAAATGCTCGTAGAGTTTGTCGTAGGGAGCGCTCATGAAATTGTTGGCGCGTCTGTAGGACCTTTGTGCGATTACAAATCAATGCTTTGCGGCGGCGTAGTGCAGCGCCGCGCTCGAGCTTCTCCTACCGGGTTTCGGACCTTTAGGCGCGCGATAAATAAGGCCGCTACTAAGTAGCACGCGGCGATGAAGGCAAAGCCGGGACGCAGGCTGTGCATGCGTGTTCTTAGATCGCCAATGATGTAGGACTCTGGATAAATTCGCCGCTGACTTTCTCGCCGCAGAAACAGCAGCGAGAAACAAGAGTGGCTCCGGGAGTCCTGAACGGATAAGGATGCCAACAGTGCTCCGTCGCAGCCGGTTGTGTCATTTTTCCTCCTTGCTCAAATCTCGTCAGGGGTGAATTGCGAAAACGCGTCGGGGGCGGCTTCCTCGAAGCGGGTTAGGCGGCTGCGGAAGACAAAGCGGACGGTGTCGGTGGGGCCGTTGCGCTGCTTGGCGATGTGGAGCTCGGTTTCTTCGCGCTCTTCGGGGGTGGCGCCGGCTTTGAAGAAGTACGGGCGGTAGATGAACATGACGACGTCGGCGTCCTGCTCGATGGCGCCGGATTCGCGGAGGTCGGAGAGCTGGGGGCCGCGCTCGTCGCGCTCGGGGGCGCGGGTGAGCTGGCTGAGGACGAGTACGGGAATTTGCAGCTCCTTGGCGAGGCCTTTGAGGGCGCGAGAGATGCTGGCGACTTCTTCCTGGCGATTGCCGAAGCGGCCGCGCGCGGTGATTAACTGGAGATAGTCCACGATGAGGAGCGAAAGGCCTTTGTCGCGCTTGAGGCGGCGAGCCTTGGCGCCGATTTCGAGGACGGAGATGGAGCCGGCGTCGTCGACCCAGATGGGCGAGGAGGAGATGGTGCCGAGGGCTTCGGTCATGCGGCGCCAGTCTTCGCGAGAGAGGTGACCGGTGCGGAATTTGTGGGCGTCGATCTGGGCGACGGAGGCGACGAGGCGCTGGAGGAGCGACTCCTTGGACATTTCGAGGCTGAAAACGGCGACGGGCTGGCCGGCGCGGATGGCGATGTTTTCGGCGAGGTTGAGGGCCAGCGCGGTTTTTCCCTGCGAGGGGCGCGCGGCGAGGATGAGCAGCTCGGAAGGCTGGAGGCCGGACGTGAGCTTGTCGAGCTCAATGTAGCCGGTGGGAATGCCGGTGATGCTCTTGCCTTCGCGGAAGATTTTTTCGAGGCGCTCGAAATTGTCGCGGACGATGTCCTTGATTGGGAGGAGGCCGACGCGGATGCGGTCTTCGGCGAGCTGGAAGATGGAGGATTCGGCGTTGTCGAGGATGGCGTCGGCGCCGTCTTGGCCCTCGAAGGCGCGCTGCTGAATATTGTGCGTGGCGTGGATGAGATTGCGGAGGATCGCTTTTTCTTTGACGATGCGCGCGTAGTGCTCGATGTTGGAGACGCGGGGCATGCCGTCGGCGAGGGAGGCGAGATAGGGCGCGCCACCGGCGGCTTCGAGATCGCCGCGGCGGTGTAGCTCTTCGGTGAGGGTGATGAGGTCGATAGCTTGCTGGCTCTCGCCGAGGGCGATCATCTGACTGAAGACGCGGCGGTGCTGATCGAGGAAGAAATCTTCGGGCTTGAGATTTTCGATGGCGGCGTTGAGGGCATTATTGTCGAGGATGACGGCGCCGAGGACGGAACGCTCGGCGTCGAGGTTGTTGGGGAGAGGCTTTTCGAGAGTGGAGTCGGTGGGCATGGGTATTGTTATTTCGCTTTACTTTCGCCTACAGTAACACAAGCCTCTTCCTCCCTGCAAGAGCATCCGAAAATTTTCAGGTGGCGAGGGATTATGCTGGGCTCGACCGATTCCCTGTTTGCTGCTGCGTGATTGTTGAGCGCATTGTGCGCGGAAGGAGGGAGCGCGTCAATCGGTGTAGCTGTGCATCGCTTCGGAAAACGGTGCAAAAGTTTTTTTCCACGCGGGGAAGCATTCGACGAGAGCGTTTAAAGAAGAGCGCCGCCACTCGCGGAGAGCGACGGCGCTGAAATCGCGAACAACGAGAACTGCTACGATTCTTTTTCGACGTGGGCTTTTACTTCGGCGGTTACGTCGCGAAAGATTTTTATGGTGACGGGATATTCACCGAGGGCTTTGATGGATTCGCGCAGTTGGACCTGGCGCTTGTCGATCTTGAAGCCTTGCGCGGCAAGAGCTTCGGCGATATCGGCAGTGGTGACGGAGCCGAAGAGCTGGTCGTTCTCGCCGGTCTTGCGGGTGAAGCGCACGGCGACGCCATTGACGAGGGCCGCTTGTTTTTGCGCGGCTTCAAGCTCGGTGGCAGTCTTCTTGGCCAGCGAGGTGCGAATGCGCTCGAGGGCTTTCATGTTGCCGGTGGTGGCTTCGATGGCGAGCTTGTGCGGCAGCAGGAAATTGCGGGCGTAGCCGGGCTTGACGGTGACGATGTCGCCACGGTGGCCGAGTTTTTCGATGTCTTCTTGCAGAATGATTTGCATTTTCTTTGCTCCCGTTTCTAAATTTATTTCGTGGCGATGCTGACCGGGCTGAAGCCTGGCCTCTACATCTAAAACGCCCCACTCAGAAGGCGGCCGCTACATGTGCCCTTGTTGCGATGTCAGTACCACGTTTTGAAAATCGCGTTGTGCTTACACCTCAATCCCGCACTCCAAAAAGGTTAGGTCTTGGGCGCTTCTGTTGCTGGCGGCGCCGGCGCGTGGGCTGC
>CATPAM010000147.1 GCA_955651735.1 Candidatus Acidiferrales bacterium
AGATAGTTGCGCGCAAACTCGAACGTCTCGCTCACCCCAGGAAACGGCAGCGCCTTGGCCAAGCCTTCCGCCCTAGTTTGCGGAATGCTGCGGAAGTCTCTCTCGAAGTGCTGCTTCGGTACGGCTCCCTGGTAAATCTTGACGATTGCCCCGGTTCTATCGATCAAGAAGGATGTGGGAAGGTGCAAATCGCGATGTCGATCGAAGAGATACCGATAGAGAAGGTTGTAAATGGCGATTGTATCGGGAGAGGCCCGTAGAATCGGGAAAGAGAGATGACGGTAAGGCACAAGCGCCAGACCTCCTTGGGCATCTACAGACTCATCGACATTTACCGTGAGCAGTTGCAGTCCTTCGCTTGTCCATCGCCCATAGGACTGATCGAGCTCCGCCAGATCTCGCTCGCAATCGGGTGATGCAGCCGACCACAAATGGAGGAGTGTCAGCTTGCCACGTCGAGCGGAGAGTGTCTCGACACGCCCAGCCAGATCCGGTAGAGAGAAATCCGGCGCTGCAATCGGAACAAGCAACCAAGTTTCCACCGAATTGGGGAGCGCCACAGTTTCCGAAACAAGAGCCGACGCCGCAAAAGCAGGTCCTGCAGTGGGCGTCTCAAAGGGTTCCACGCGTGAGGGCGGTGAGCCCTCCTCCACCCACACTCGATGATTGAGCGGGAGGTCCCGAAGATGCTGCTCGAGCCCGCTCGGCCACAGGATTGTCGCTGCAACAGGCCCTTTCGCCTCTCCCAAACCGAAAAACAATTCCTTGCTGTGCTGGGCTAGAAACCCCGATCCGGCTTGCAGCAAGAGAGTCTGGCAACGCGATTCGGTTTCTAGCGTGACTGCCGCGCCAATCGCATCGCGATTACTGGTTTTGCCGCGGAGACGAAAAGCGATGGCTGGTGCCAACCCCGCCACTACATTTTTCAAAAGCCGCAATTGCGGGCTGTTGCGGTTCTTTAAGATCACCTCGACCCGGCCATCCTGATCGAGATCGGCAAGGGCGAACGTTCGGCTATCTTCGATGAAGTCCAACCCAACGGCTGCGGACACGTCGGAAAATGTTCCGTCGCGATTATTCAGGTAAAAGACATTTCGTTCGAATCCGCTCCAGGTGCCATCGGAGCGAATGAGCTCGTTGATGGCGTTCCATCCCTGCTCGTAATCGTGTTCAGGCTTCGCGTCTGCGGGCGAATTGGCAATCACTTGGCGCCAAAAAAAACTGTTCAAGTCTTCATGAGTGGTTCCAGAAATCATGCCGTTAGCAATGTAAAGGTCGGGGAATCCGTCATGATCAAAATCCCACGTGTCACTCGACCAAGACCAACGCCCCATGGCCGTCCCCGCGCGCGGGCCCGTATCTTCAAAACGGCCGGCTCGGCGATTATGCAGCAGCGAGTTGCCCATAGCGTGCTTGCGGTAGAGAGCGCGGATTTCATCGCCTGCGCTTTTCTGGAAAATCTCTTGCCCTGAAATGCGAATGCCAGCGGCGGTCCACATATTGCCGACGTAGAGATCGTCTTTGCCGTCGTTGTCGTAGTCCAACCAGCAAACGCTCATACCGGCGCCTACGTCCTCCACGCCCGCCTCTCGCGCGATGTCCGTAAAGGTTCCGTCTCCGTTGTTGCGGTAGAGATTCTTGCGGCCAAAATCGTTGACCACATAGAGGTCAGGCCATTGATCGCCGTTGTCATCGCCCCAGCCGCAGCAAAAACTGAAGCGCGTGTTGTTTTGATGAAGGCCTGATTCCCGCGTGACGTCCCGAAATGTACCATCCCGATTATTTCGCATCAGGTAGTTAGGAGGACCATTCTCCGCATCGTAGTAGGGCGCGGGATACCGGTATTGGTCCGTGCCCTGGTAATACGTATACAAACAGAAATAAACGTCCAGCCAGCCATCGCGGTCATAATCGGCCACCGCCGCTCCGGTGAAAGAGCCTTGCGGGGTATTGGCGAACCGAAAGGCATCGGGGCTTCGCCGGAATTTCCCTCCACCCTCGTTCAGAAACAGAAGAGGTCCATCAGAACGCACAATAATTGCGTCTTGACGCCCGTCGTTATCGACATCAACAAAAAGCGCGCAGGCAGTATTTTCCAAAATGCCGAGTCCGGACATCGCGGTGATGTCTTCGAAGGTCCTGTCTCCTTTGTTGCGATAGAGGCGATTGGGAAGACCGGCGGGTTGACAAACGTACAGATCGTCAAGCCCGTCTCCGTCAACGTCCGCAACCGAGACTCCGTTGTGGCCGTAGATATCGATGCCGCAAGCGCCGTCGAGAACCGTGCGCCAGTAGTCCGTGCCGGGAACCATCTGCGAAACGTAAGAATGATTGGCGCCAAGAGCGTGCGAAGTGATATCCGTGAAAATCGGAGCGAGCGAGTGGCTGCGACTCTCGTCAAGGATCCGCCATTTCTGGAGTTGGATCTCACCGGAGGGAAGCATTTCCCAGCCGAGTTCCCAGTTCCCCACCCGCTGTTCTCGGTAGAAATCCGCGCCCGTGCCCACTAGCTCGAAACGCACGCGAGTTTCCAGCAAACCCGTAGAGCCGAGTGAGAACGCCGCGGGAGATCCAGTGCGAATGCTGGTCACCTGAAATTCAGCGGTGACTATCGTGGAAAAGGGACTCATGGAGGAACGCCATTCCCGCAGAAACGCCTCCCGCCCGAGAGGCACGTTTTCAGCAAACTTCATCCGAAACACTTTCAGCGTGGTCCCCGCTCGAAGAGGCTGGGCGAGAGC
>CATPAM010000148.1 GCA_955651735.1 Candidatus Acidiferrales bacterium
GCGGCCTTCGGGGCTCAGGATGAAGGGAAGCCGCCAGATTCTAGAGAGAAAAGCAACGGTGCCCGCCACCCTTCAGGGCTCAGGGCGAGCAGGTGCACGCTCACTTCATGTTGCCGAGCACTCGGTGTGTCCCTGCAACGTCCTACATGGCACGGCCAAGAATTGCGAACCAGGGCTGAAGCCCGTATTGGTGGTGAATGTTATTCGCGGGCCTGAAGGCCCGCTCCCCCGGACCCTTCTAGGCACAGGGCAAGCTGAAGTTCCGGGGCTTCCACCTGGTTCGGCACAGGACAAAGCTGCGCCGGCATACCACTTAAAGAGGGCGGGAGGCTTGAGGGTATTTGATTTATGGGCGGCTGGCCGCGTGCAAGGGTTGGTGTATGCTCGTGCCCCGCCGCGCACCCATCATGGAACTTCCGGGGGAATCACACACGAACGTATCGCTTTGATCTCGTCAGCCGCTGTAACGGAGGAATCGAAATGAAGTGTAAGAGAATTCTGCTGGCAACATGCATCTTCGTCTGCTGCACGTGCTCCGGCGTAGGGCAAGATCTGGGCAAATTGAGCCGCCCAGAGGACAGTGGGTTGTCTACGGAACGGCTGGCTCGGCTCAGCAAGCTCTTCCAAGCCGAAGTGGACAAGGGTGCAATTCCCGGGGTGGTCTTGCTGGTGGCTCGCGATGGTAAGTTGGTCTATCTCCAGGCGCTGGGCTATCAGGACCGCGAGAAGCGCGTCGCCATGAAGCCCGACGCGATCTTTCGCATCGCTTCGATGACGAAACCGATCACCAGTGTGGCGGTTATGATGCTGGCCGAGGAAGGCAAAATCGACCTCCTGGCGCCGGTGTCTCAATATCTACCCGAGTTTAAGGACGTCAAGGTGGGCGTTGAGAAGATGGACCCAAGCAGCGGCAAAGCAACGCTCTCACTTGAGGATCCCAAGCGCGCGATGACTGTTCAGGATTTGCTTCGACATACCTCGGGCCTGGTCTATGGTGCCTTTGGCAACACGCTCGTGCACCAAGCCTATAACCAGGCCAATCTATTTGACGGCAATCAGACGTTGGCGGAGTTCGTGACGAAGGTGTCAAAACTGCCGCTGGCTCATCAGCCCGGGAGCGTTTGGGAGTACAGCATGTCGACCGACGTGTTGGGGCGGATCGTCGAAGTGGTTTCGGGAATGGCGTTCGACCGCTTCGTTGAAGGGCGCATCACCGGGCCCTTGGCTATGCATGACACCGCTTTCTATTTGAGTGCGGCGCAAAGCTTGCGCCTTGCCGGGCCGCAAGTCGATCCTGCCACTGGGCGGAGGCCTGGGGCGAGCAGCGCTGAGGATCTCACGAAGGAGAAACAGAAGTGGTTCTCTGGCGGTGGCGGGCTGCTCTCGACTGCGCCTGATTATGCGCGGTTTTGTCAGATGCTCTTGAACAGGGGAGAGTTGAACGGCGTTCGCCTGTTGTCGCCGAAAACAATTACGGTGATGACTTCGGATCAGCTCCCACCAGGCATCCCACGCTCCGGATACGAAGACCTGGCCCCGACGGCGGAGATGGGACAAAGTTTCGGGCTCGGGTTCGCTGTTCGAACCGATGCGGGGCATAATCCCCTTTCCGGCTCGGTCGGCGATTACTTCTGGGCGGGTGCTTACGGGACTTACTTCTGGGTGGATTCGCAGGAAAAGATCTTCGCGGTGATGATGGTTCAGATGCCATTCCCACAATCGGGCTATTACCGGCGCGTCCTGCGCGAACTCGTTTATGGGACTTTGGTGCACTGAGGGCAGCTGACTCGATTGCACGCGCACCGCAGCCTAAAGGTTCCGCGACTAAAGTCGGGGGCTTGGGCGCACACTAAAGCCTGAGCTACTGGGAGGCGGGTACCAGGAGTTTCACGACCTTACAAAGGCGAGCGCAGCGCATTGTTGAGCCTGAAGCGTTGACAGAAGGAGTGGTCCGATGGCTGACCGAGTCTAAGAGGCGGTGGCGCTGCGGTTGCTTGCCGTGGAGTTGAAAAGGAGGAGGCGGGCGCGGACGACTTGCTTTACGGCATCGATTACCGGTGGTAGCAGCTTGTAGGGAGCGACGTCGTTGGTCTTGAGCGCGAGAGACGATTCGAGCGAGCGGCGCCAGGCAACGCGCAGCTCGGTGTTGATGTGAATCATGTTTATCCCCGCCTGGATGCCCTGGCGGAAGTCTTCGTCATTTGTTCCGGAGCCGCCGTGCAGGGTCAAGAACGCTGAGGAAGCTTGCTTGATGGCGGCGATGCGTGGAATGTCCAAACGCTTGCGCGTGTTGCCGGCGACCATGCTGGCGAGCATGCCGTGCATGTTGCCGACGGCTGGAGAGAAGAGATCGACGCGCGTGGCGGCGACGAATTGCCTGGCTTCTTCGGGAGTAGTGAGGGCCAGGCCCTCCGGCGTTTTGTCGAGGATTTCGGAGGAAGTGCCGATGTAACCGACCTCGCCTTCGACAAGGATGGCCGGATGGATGGACTTGACGGCTTCGACGGCGGCTTTGGTCTCGGCGATGTTTTCTTCCAGAGGCAGAGAGGAGCGATCGAAAACGATCATGTCGAAGCCGGCGCGAGCGGCCTCTTCAGCACGGGCGAGGGAGTGAGTATGGTCGGCGTTGAGAAAAATGGGGTGAGAGAACTCGTCGCGATAGGAGTTTACGAGCGCGGCGGCCTGGCGTACGCCGAGAAAATCGCGCTCACCTTCCGAGACGCCGACGACAACGGGCACGTTGAGCTCACGAGCGGCGGCAACGACGGCTTTGAGTGCGGTGAACTCGGAGAAATTGAAATGGCCAAGCGCGACGCGATTGCGTTGGGCTTGCTGAAGTGAATCGGGCAGGGTCTTCATGATCCTCCTTCCAGGGTTCGTCTCAACTTGGATGCGCCTGCCGGGGATCTTGGCTAGCCCAGAATTCGGTGGAGGGGACGACGGGGACGATCTCGAAGTCGATTAGGTCGATCCAACGGCGCGTCCAGGCATCCAATGCTTCTAGGCTGGGCGCTTCCATGACCTGGAAGCAGCGAGCGCCGGTGGAAGCGACCCAACTTGCGTGGTAGGTGACACCTTCGGGGAGCATGCGGCCCTTTTGCCGGAAGCGTTCGCCGATAGGTGTTGGGTCAGCCTGCTTGAAACGCTCTATGACCATGAACAACATGGTTGCGACTATACACTGCGCGTAGAGCGTTAGGGTGCTCCAAGGCGGGCGGTGTCTTGCTTTTGGCGTGGCGCGGGAATATACTCTAAATTCACTCTGAAGCGGTCGCACCGATGAGTGGGCGCAAGCCCACTTTTTTGTTGACGCCGGTTGGGGTGCACTTGATACCGGCCATGGCCGGGGAGTCTCCACGTGAATTTGGAGCGGATTCGCGCGACCGCCGAGCGGGTGGCGCGCTCGGAGGGGCTGGAAGTCGTTGATGTGGAATGGAAAGTGGGGAAGCAGAGGTTTTTGCGGGTGTACATCGATCGCGTAACGCAAAAAGTGGCGGTGCCGGACGATGTGATGGCCGCGGACGTAGCCGGAGCGGAGGTTTTGGCTGGCGATCCAGACCCGAAGATTAGTCATGCGGATTGCGAGCGGGTCAGCCAGCAGCTCAGCGTGATTTTGGATGTGGAGGAGTTAATTGACGGGCCGACCGGATACATCCTGGAGGTTAGCTCTCCGGGGCTGGACCGGGCGCTGAAGAAGCCGGGGGATTTTGAGCGGTTCGTGGGAAGGCTGGCGAAGATTTCGACGAGCGAGCCGATTGGAGATGCGAAGTTTTTTGAGGGCAGGCTGGCGGGAATCGCGGACGGGAAAGTGCGAATGGAGTTGAAGGGGAGAGAGCCGCGGGTGGTGGAGATACCGCTGGAGGGGATTCGGAAGGCGAATTTGGTGGTGGAGTTTTAGGAAGAAGAGGGAATTTACCACCGAGGGCGCAGAGGACACAGAGAAGAATCGGGAGAACAGTTTAGGGAACTGCAATGGCGAATTTGCTTTATCAACAGATTGAGATGCTGAGCCGCGAGAAGCACATCGAGCCGGAAATCGTGGTGTCTGCGATTGAAGACGCGATGGTGGTGGCGGCGCGAAAATACTACAAGACGGAAGAAAACCTGCGCGGGAAATTCAACGCGGAATCGGGCCAAATTGACGTGTTTTCGGTGCTGACGGTGGTGGAGGAAGTTACCGACCCGAAAAACGAGATCGCGCTGACGGATGCCAAGAAAAAGAATCCGACGGCGGAAGTTGGCACGGAAATTTTGACGCTAAAGCCGACGGACGTGCTGGGGCGAATCGCGGCGCAGACCGCGAAGCAGGTGATCCTACAGAAAGTGCGCGAAGCCGAGCGCGACACGATTTACAACGAGTATCACACCCGCGTGGGCGAGTTGGTGACCGTAATTGTGAAGCGCGCGGAAGGGCCGGACCTGATCGTCGATATGGGGCGGACGGAGGCGCGGCTGCCAAAGCGCGAGCAATCGAAGCTGGAGACTTACAACATTGGGGAGCGGCTGCGCGTGGTGATCAAAATGGTGGACCGCGCGGCGAAGGGTCCGCAGGTGATTGTTTCGCGCGGCGACGCCAGCCTGGTGCAGCGGCTGTTCGAGATGGAAGTGCCGGAAATTTACGATGGCACGGTGCAGATCCGGTTCGCGGCGCGGGAAGCGGGCGAGCGGACGAAGGTCGCGGTAATGAGCCGCGATAAAGATGTGGATCCGGTAGGCGCGTGCGTGGGCATGAAGGGCATGCGCGTGCAGTCCATCATTCGCGAGCTGCGCGGGGAGAAGATCGACATCATTCCGTACAGTGAAGAGACGGTGGCATTCGCGCAGAAGGCGCTGAGCCCGGCGAAAGTGACGCGCGTGCAGATCGTCGATCCGGAAACGAAGAAGCTGGAAGTGATCGTGGAGGATTCGCAGCTTTCGCTGGCAATTGGGAAAAAGGGGCAGAACGTCCGGCTGGCCAGCAAGCTGATCGGCTGGGACATCGACATCAAGAGCGAGGAAGAGAAGCGGCGCGAGATTGAAGAGCAGATGACGGCTCTAACCGCGCCGACGACGCCTTTGACGGCGTTGGCCGGTGTGGGGCCGAAAACCATCGAGAAGATCGAGGCGGCGGGGATCACGAATGTGGAAAAACTCGCGGGGATGACGCCGGAACAGTTGATGGAGATTCCGGGCATCGGCGAGAAGATGGTGGACAAGATTTATCAGGCGGTGAATCGCTTCTACGAGGGCGGCGGCGAAGCGGCGGCGACGGGCGAAGCAGTGGAGAATACCGATGCGCTTGCGGAAGAGGCAGGGACAGAGCAAAGCGCCGCCGTAGAGACCGTTACGGCGGAAGAAGCGAGCGCCGCGGCTCACCAAGGCGAGCAAGCTCCTGAAGCGGGGCAAGAATCCGAAGCGAAAAGCGAAAGTGTAGAACAGGTTGAGTCTGCGGAAAACAAGAACAACGCGGAACGGCCGGAAGAGGCAAAGTCTTAATAAGCATGTCAGAGGTAAACCAAGTCCGAATTAACGAGCTGGCGCGCGAGCTGGAGGTCAAGGCGAAAGCCATTATTGACCTGCTGGCCGGGTACGGCGTCACGGAAAAGAAGACGCACTCGAGTTCCATTCCCGCGGATGTTGCGGAGCAGGTGCGCAAACATCTCCAGGGAGTAGCGGACGCGGAAGCAGCGGCAGAAGCCAAGGCCAAGGCGGACAAAGAAGCGAAGGATGCGGCGGCAAAAGCGGCGCGGATGCGTCCGGCTGCTGCACCTGCGGCGCCTATAGCCCCTACGGTTGCGCCACCGAAGCCTGTGGCACCTGCGGCCCCGCCGACTGTAGCTGGAACGGCAGCGCCGGTTGCTTCGCCCCCGGCGGCACCTGCGGTTGCGGCTCCTCCTGCCAGCGCAACGGCTCCTGAGACTGCGACACCTGCGGCGAAACCCGCTCCGAGCGCGCCTGCGGCGACGCCGATTCGTCCTGCGGCACCGGCTACACGGCCTGCGACTCCATCTTCGGCTCCAACTTCTGTTCCAACCGGTGCTCCGGCGCAACGGCTGGCGGGAACTGCTGCGCCGCGTCCTGGGCAAGGCACGGGCAGGCAACCATCGGCAGTGCGTCCAGCAGCGGCAGCGCCTGGCGCGTCCGCACGGCCTGCGGCTCCGGCGCGTCCGCCGATGCCGACGGGCGGGAACCGTGGACCGCTTCCGGGCACTGGGCCGGGAGGTCAGCGGCAGGGCGGACCGCGTCCAGGGCAGCCGATGCGTCCGATGCCGGCAGGGCAAGGCGGGCGATCGTATCCTTCACGGCCGGCTGGATCGGGCGGGGCGGGCGGCGCACCTGCAGGCCAACCAAGACCATTTGAGCAGCGGCGCGGCACAGCGCCGGCAGGCACGCGTCCTGGGCCGCGCACCCCGGTGCGTCCCGGGATGTTGCCGCCGTTGCCGTTGGATAAAGTGCCTCCGAAGGCTGAGCCAGGCAAGCCGCTCTATACGCGGAGGCCGACGCAGCGGCAGCGTCCGGTGCTGGACAAGCGAGAGATTGAGGGCGAGCGCAAGCTGCACCCGACGCGGCAGCGTCCGGGAGCGGGGCGAGCATCCGCGGCAGCGGTGATCGCGCCGCCGGAACCGCGTCCACCACGCGATGTAACGATTACGGAAGGCATCACCATTCGCGAGCTGGCGGAGAAGCTGGATGTGCGCGCGAAGGATTTGCTGAAGACGCTGCTGGATCGCGGCGTGTTCGCCAGCATCAACCAGGCTTTGGATGTGCCGACAGCGACGACGCTGGCAGAAGCGTTCAGCGGCGTGGTCAGCGTGGTCTCCCTTGAAGAGGAGATGGTGCTGGAGGTCGCCAAGGAAGAGACCAAGGAGAGTCTGAAGCCGCGGCCGCCAGTGGTGACGGTGATGGGACACGTGGACCACGGCAAGACGAGCTTGCTGGACGCGATTCGCAGCGAAGACGTGGCGGCGGGCGAAGCGGGCGGCATCACGCAGCACATCGGCGCGTACAAGGTGCAGGTGAACAACCGCAGCGTGGTGTTCATCGATACGCCGGGGCACGAGGCGTTTACGCGCATGCGCGCGCGCGGTGCGAAGGTGACGGACATTGTGGTGCTGGTGGTGGCTGCCGACGACGGAGTCATGCCGCAGACGAAAGAAGCGATCGATCAC
>CATPAM010000149.1 GCA_955651735.1 Candidatus Acidiferrales bacterium
CCCCTTGCCGCCACTCCGCAATTTGTGAACACTACGTGCCCGAAATGCGGCGGGCCCGCGCGCCGTGAAACCGACACGATGGACACCTTTGTCGATTCCTCCTGGTATTTCTATCGCTACTGCGACCCGCACAACGACAGAGCTCCTTACGATTCAGCGAAGGTCGCCTACTGGTTTCCGATCGACCAGTACATTGGTGGCATCGAGCACGCCATCCTTCACCTGCTCTATTCGCGCTTTTGGTGCAAGGTCATGCGCGATCTTGGACTCATCCAACACGGTGAACCCATCGCTCGTCTCTTCGCCCAAGGCATGGTCCTCAAGGACGGGAAGGCGATGTCGAAGTCACACGGCAACGTCGTTGGCGCGATGGAGATGGCCGAACAGTACGGCGCCGACGTTGGCCGGCTGTATACGCTTTTCGCTACCCAACCCGAGAGGGACCTCGAATGGAGCGAAGAAAGCATCGAGGGCTCCTGGCGCTTTCTGAACAAGATCTACCGCCTCGTCGATCGCCATGCCATGGCGTTGCGCGTGGTAAAGAGTTCATTCGCTGTCTCGGGTGTCACCGACCAGGAGAAAGCGCTGCTGCGCAGAACGCACCAGGCGCTTCGCCGCGTGACCCAGGATTTCGAATCGCGCTGGCACTTCAACTCCGCCATCGCACTGATCATGGATCTGTACAATGAAAGTCACGCTCCGCTTGAGCAGGGTGTGCGCCCCGAAATCGCCAAGCATGTGCTGGAAATGCTCACGCTGATGCTGGCGCCCATGACCCCGCACCTCGCCGAAGAATTATGGGAGATGCTTGGCCACACGGAAGGCCTCTCGGCCACGAACTGGCCCGCTTTCGATCCCGAACTCGCGCGCGACGAAGAAGTAGAAGTCGTCGTCCAAGTCAATGGGCGGGTGCGCGCAAGACTAACCGTTCCGGCTGGCCTGGGCGAAGCCGAACTCGTGCCCAAGGCCTTGGCCATACCAGCCGTAGCCCAGCACATCAACGGCAAGCGCGTGGTAAAGCAGATTGTAGTCCCAGACAAGCTCGTGAACCTGGTCGTGGCGTGAAGATACAAGCCTGTAGCTCAGGTTTGCCCTGAGCCTCGAAGGGCCTGCCTTTTAGGCCTGAGGCTTTTGGCGTTTTTAGCCTTTGACGAACAAGGACGTAGCTGCCGGGCTTTAGCCGGCCAGCCCAACAGGCGGCGTTTCTTGGGGCGGTCTTTTCGCCTTGTGCGGATGTCAAAAGGGGGACAATGTCCAGCGGAGTCCAAATGCAACAGCACCACGAACGCCCCAACTCCGAACGCGGCGGCGTAGTCGTTCTCGATTTCGGCGGCCAGTACACGCAGCTCATCGCCCGCCGCATTCGCGAACAGCAAGTCTTCTCCTCCGTTCTGCCTTGCACCGCCACGCTCGAGGAAATCCGCAAACTGGAACCCACGGGCATCGTGCTCTCCGGCGGGCCCAGTTCCGTGTACGACCCGCAAGCTCCCAAATGCGATCCCGCCGTTCTTTCGCTCGGCATCCCCGTGCTGGGAATCTGCTACGGCATGCAATGGCTCACCCATCACCTGGGCGGAAAAGTGGAGCCGGCGGCGCGCCGTGAATACGGCAGCGCGGTTTTGAACATCGATAGTGTTGCTCACAAATCCGAACTCTTTGCGGAGTTTCCCAACTCGCTGCGCATCTGGAACAGCCACGGCGACCACGTCGTCGGGCTGCCTCCGGGCTTCCGAACCGTGGGCCGCACGCAAAACGCCGTCGCCGCCGTCGAAGATCCTCAGCGCAAAATCTATGCCGTCGAGTTTCACCCCGAAGTCCGTCACACCGACCGCGGTACGGAAATTCTCCGCAATTTTCTTTTCCGCGTCTGCAAAGCGGAAAAGAAGTGGAGTGGCGCCGCTTTCATCGAAGAAACCACCGAAGCCATTCGAACGAAAGTAGGGAACAGCCGCGTGATCTGCGCACTCAGTGGCGGTGTCGATTCTACCGTTGCCGCCGTGCTTGTGCATCGCGCCATCGGCGATCGCCTCACCAACATCTTCGTCAACACCGGTCTGTTGCGTAAAAACGAATTCGAGCACACGCTCGAAATGCTGCGCGACCGTCTCGGCCTGCGCGTCATCGGGGTCGATGCTTCGGAACGTTTCCTAGCGCGCCTCGAGGGCGTCGCGGATCCCGAGCGCAAACGCAAAATTATCGGCGCGGAATTCATTTCCGTCTTCGCGGACAAAGCCTTGGAGTTGCAAAAAAATGAGGCGCACGGCGAAATCGCCTACCTGGTGCAGGGAACTCTTTATCCGGACGTCATTGAATCTGTCTCCGTGAAAGGCCCCTCCGCCACCATCAAGACGCATCACAACGTAGGCGGGCTGCCGGAGAAAATGCCTTTCGCGCTCATCGAACCGTTGCGCGATCTCTTCAAGGACGAAGTGCGCAGAATCGGCAAGGATCTCGGCCTGCCAAACGAGCTCTTAGTGAAACACCCGTTTCCCGGGCCAGGGTTAGCCGTGCGGCTGCTTGGCGAGGTAACGGCTGAGAATCTGGTAACACTCCGCGAGGCGGACGCGATCGTTGTCGATGAAATTCGCCGCGCCGGTCTCTATGAAAAAGTCTGGCAAGCTTTTGCGGTTCTGCTCCCTGTGCGCAGCGTCGGGGTGATGGGCGATTACCGCACCTACGGCCTCACCATCGCGATACGCGTGGTCGAATCGGAAGACGCCATGACCGCCGACTGGGTGCGCCTGCCCGGTGATGTCCTGGAACGAATCTCCACGCGTATCGTCAACGAAGTCCCCGGCGTCACGCGCGTTGTCTATGACATCAGTTCAAAACCGCCCGGAACCATCGAATGGGAATAAGGAACTAGAGGTGCTCTGTTAGGGAACTAGCAGGGAAGGGGTACGCGGTGCAGGGATGATCTGGATATGCCTATACTTACTGTCAGAATCAGGCCGCGCCTCGCGGGGTTCGCGCGGCCCTTCTCTTGAGACTTGTCATTCTAACCGTGAACTCCAGGAAGTGAAGGTTCCCGGAACTAGCGGTTGGCCATTTTCTGGGCCATGTATAGAATGAGCTTGCGGTCTTCTTCGTCGGCTTTGCCCAACAACCTGCGAAGCTTGTTGAGGAACCGCGCCTCTTTGCCGCTCGTGCCCCAGGCGATATCGTCCGAAGACTTTCGCTTGGGCAAGTTCGGCAGTACCGGCGGCTCTTCGCCGTCGTAGAACAGTTGATAAAGTGGGCATTCTAGAGCGCGGGCCATTTTTTCCAGTGTTTCAATGGCCGGTACTGTATGGCCATTCTCGACTCTGGAAATGTAGCAACGAAGTAGGCCCGTACGCTTCTCGATATCGCCCTGGGAGAGTTTCTTTTCCTCACGCAGTGCGCGGAGGCGATCACCAATAATCATGCAGGTATTATTGCATGTAGTTAAGGGGTCTGCAAGTACAAAGTTCGGGTCCCCGAAAATGAAACAGATGGTGCGGCCCCCGAAACCCTGGGCCAGAAGGGCGTAACCTGGAAGCCATGCCACGCGTCCCAAAAGCAGAGCCCATGGCCACCGCCACCGTGGCAGCTTTGAAGCCCGCAGCCGCGAAGGCGCCGGGCGTCTCGGATGACCGGGAGCTAGTACGCCGTGCCCAGGCCGGGGACAAGGAGGTGTTCGAAGAATTGGTGCGCCGCCATCAGCGTCGCGTTTTTGCTGTCGCAGGTGGCATCCTCCGCCGCCGTGAGGACGTGGAGGACATTGTGCAGCAGGTCTTCGTAAAGGCTTATTTTTCGCTGAAGCGCTTCGACCAGCGCGCCGCCTTTAGCACTTGGCTCTACAAAATTACGGTGAACGAGTGCTGGGATCTGCTAAGAAAGAAAAAGGTTAGGCCGCTCCTGTATGAATCGGACCTTAGCGAAGAGCAGGCCCAGCAGTTCAGCGCCGCCGAAAGGCTCGATAGCGGCGCCCAGGACGTCTCCGACAAACTCCAAGCCCAGCAGCAAGTGGAAAATCTGCTGCAAGGGTTGGATGAACGCGACCGTATGATGCTGATCTTGAAAGAGGTAGAAGGATTTGCCATCGAGGAGATTGCCCAAATTCTGGACCTGAACGCGAACACCGTAAAAGTTCGCCTGTTTCGTGCCCGGCGCCGCATCGTAAATCAGGTACGCAAGCGCAAGGACGGAAGCGGATAGGCTTTGCCAGTGTTCCAAATTGAAACATGCGAGGCCGGCTGCACGTCGAACTATTTCGTGAGGCTTTTAAGGAGGCGGGTATGTGGAACCTGCGAAGAATGAGAAAGAATCAGGACGAGTGTAGCCGCCTGCGCGACGCACTCGAAAATGTGGCGGACCTGGCGGCGCTCTCATCGACGCAGCGAGAACACCTAGCGGCGTGCCCTGCATGCCAGGAAGCCTCCTCCGATATTTTCACAAGCCGTATTGTCCTCCGGGACGTGCCTGCGCGCGCAGCCTTGCCCGGGCCATGGTTTGCGTCACGGGTGATGGCTGCCATCGCCGCGAGAGAATCGGAGCTGCGGCAATCTCTGGACGCCTGGGCCGCCGTACCCCGGCTCGCCGCGCGCCTAACCTGGCTCTCCGCACTAGCCTTGTTGGTAGCCAGCACCTGGCTGCTGCCGAAGTCTACCCCGGTATCCGGCAACCAGGGCGCCGTGGAGTCACTGTTTGACTCCCCGCAATCCTCCGCTCCCCAGGAAGACGTTGTGCTGCCGCTGGAGAACGCGCGATGAGCGAAACCGCCGCGAAGCGCAAGGCGGCCCTGTGGGTGGGCGCGGTGTTTGTCCTCGGCGCCACGCTGGGGGGCGTGCTGGGCTATCTGTTTGCGCATCGCCCGGTCAACGCTGCCAATCCTCCGCTCAGCGAACCGGAGAGGCGCGCCCGGAAGGTACAAGAGCTCACCAAAGACCTCTCGCTGACGCCGCACCAGGCGCAGCAACTCGATGCCATTCTGATGCAGCGCCACGCCGAAACCAAAGCTATTCACGATCAGACGGATGCGCAAATTGATGCGGTGCGCCAGAAGGGGCGGGCGCAGGTGCGCGCTATTTTGACTCCCGACCAGTTGCCCAAGTTCGAGGAATTTCTGAAGCGGGTGGATGAGGAGCGCAAGCGCAACGGGCCGCACCCGCCACCTCGCTGAATCCTGTCTTTGCTATCGCCTGATCACACCTTTACGATCAACTTGCCTGTATTCCCGCCGGTAAAGAGCATGTTGATGGCGTCAGGGGCTTTCTCCAGGCCTTCCACAATCGTTTCTCGGTCTTTCAGTTTGCCGAACATTTTCCATTTGCCTAGCTGTGTGGCCGCTTCCATGTAGCGGTTCACGTAGTCGATGATGATGAATCCTTCCACGCGCAGGCGCTTGACCAAAACCATGCCGAAGCTTTCGAGGGCGGGATCTCCCTTGGCGTAGCCAGAAATTAGACCACAAAGAACGATGCGGCCGTGGAGGTTCATGCGGTCGATAACGGCGTGCATGATTTCGCCGCCGACATTTTCGTAATCGATGTCGACGCCTTTGGGCGTGGCCGCGGCCAATTTCTCTTTCCAGTCCGGTTGCTTGTAGTCGACCGCGGCGTCGAAGTCGAGATCTTCGGTGAGCCATTTGCATTTTTCCGCGCTGCCGGCGATGCCGACCACACGGCATCCGTGAATTTTGCCGATTTGTCCAGCGATGCTGCCGGTGGCGCCTGCCGCGGCGGAAACTACCAGTGTTTCTCCTTTTTGCGGCCTGGCGATGTCCATCATGCCGAAGTATGCTGTGATTCCGGTGACCCCGAGCACGCCCAGGAACGCAG
>CATPAM010000150.1 GCA_955651735.1 Candidatus Acidiferrales bacterium
ATTACGAATAACACAAAATGGATAACACCAGCGCCTATCCCGGCGTAGCGGACACGCTGGCGCAACTGAGCCACCTGCCCATGGCCGTGCTGACCAACAAACCGGCGCGCATCAGCGTGCGCATTTTGAATTCGCTGGGGCTGGAAAAATATTTTCGCGCAATTTATGGCGGCAACAGTTTTGAATCGAAGAAGCCGGATCCATTTGGCGCGAACAAAATCCTGCAGGAGTTTGGCATTGTGGCGCGAGAAGCCTTGCTTGTTGGCGATTCCGAAGTGGACGTGCAGACCGCGCGCAATGCTGGCATGCAGACCGCGGCGGTGAACTATGGTTTCGGCGTGCACGACCGCGCAACGCATCCAGCCGACATTTACCTCGACCGCTTCGCCGATCTCGCCGGCGTCGTAACCAACCACACGCCTGCGTAGCGCGAGGACGGAAACCGCGGGCCAGCGGCATCTTGTGTTCCGATGCGGCGCTTGGCAGACTCGACGCGTGCTTCTTGGACTCTTCTCTGAGCTAGACACGCCCGGCGGAGTGCAGCGCGCGGGGCGGCACGTGGCCGCGGTGATGAGTGAATTTGCAGCGAGCCACGGGATGGAGTGCCGGCTGCTGAGCCTGAACGACTCGCCAGAATTGCATCGCATGACGGTGGGGACGCGCGAATTTGTGTTCACGGGCAGCGCGCGGAGCAAAGCGCGATTCAGCGCGACGGCGGCGCGCGCGGCACGGCGGCGCGCGAAGGTAGTAGTTGCCGGGCATCCATTTCTCGCGCCGGTTGCGCAAGGGGCGAAATTTTTCGGGCGGCGAGCGAAATCCATTGTCTGGACGCACGGACTGGAAGTGTGGGAGCCGCTCTCGATTTTGCGGCGCCGCGCGCTGCGCAGCGCCGACCTGATTATTGCGCCGACCCGTGACACCGCAAATCAAGTGGCTGGTCAGCAGGATGTTCCGCGCGAGCGCATTCGCGTGCTGCCGTGGGCGCTGGACCCGCAGTTTGAAACGCTGCTCAAAGCGAAGCCGGCGCCAGCATTGCCGGCGAACTTTCCTACAGGACGCGTCATCCTGACGGTCGGGCGGTGGTGCGCAGACGAGCGCTATAAAGGAATGGACACGCTGGTCACGGCACTGCCGCGTTTGCTTACGGAGTGGCCGGATGTGCAATTGGTTGCGGTGGGCGATGGCGATGATCAGGGATGGCTCGAGCAGATCGCAGACGGCCGCGGGGTGCTGCGGCACGTGCATTTTTTGAGCGGGCTGACTTATCCGGAAATTGCGGCGTGCTACCAGGCCTGCGAGATTTTCGCGCTGCCGAGCCGGGGAGAGGGTTTTGGGCTGGTGTATCTGGAAGCGATGGCGTGCGGCAAGCCGGTCATCGGGGGAGCGCACGGCGGGGCGCCGGAAGTGGTCGACGACGGAAAAACAGGATACCTGGTGCCACACGGCGACGCTGGGCAGCTTGCGACCTCGCTGGAAACGCTGCTGACCGACCCGGAGCTGGGACGCGAGATGGGCGCGCACGGGCGCGAGCGTGTAGAGCGGGAATTCCGGTTCAATGTTTTCGCGAAATCGCTAAAAAAGATTTTGCGCGACCTATGCGAATCCTGAACGTTACGCAGACCTATTTCCCATTTCTTGAATTTGGAGGACCGCCGGTAAAAGTGCGGTCGTTATCGCAGCAGCTCGCAAAGCTTGGGCACGAAGTGACGGTGCTAACGGCGGATTGGGGCTGGCACTCGCGCGCTGCGGTGGCGAGCAAGGCGGAACGAACGGAGTTGGGATGGCGGCTGAAGGAAAGCGGAATCGAGGTGATTTATTTGGCGAGCCGGCTGCACTTTCGCGCGCTGAGCTGGAACCCCGGGATTGCAAGATTTTGCCGCGCGCGATTGGGGAACTTCGACGTGGTACACATTTTTGGGCTGTACGATTTCCTGGGGCCGGCGGTCGCCGCGGCGTGCCGACGCGGCGGGATTCCTTACGTCGTTGAACCCATTGGCATGTTCGTACCGATTGTGAGGAATTTTCTACTGAAACGAATGTATCATCTAGCCCTAGGACAACGGATGCTGCGGGGTTCACGGAAAATCATCGCCACCTCACCGCAGGAAGTAGCGGAGCTTACCGAGTCGGGATTACCCGCCGAAAAGATCCAGGTACGACGCAACGGAGTGGAAGTCCCGGAAACGCCGCTGGAGCGAGGAAAGTTTCGCGCCGCCGCGGGTATCCCGGAAAACGCCAAAGTAGTCCTGTACCTCGGGCGACTATCCGAAAAGAAAAGCCCGGATGTTCTGCTGCAAGCGTTTGCGTCGCTTCGCAAAGTGGAGCGCGATGCGGAGCTTCACCTGGTGTTTGCGGGACCCGATGAAGGCGGTATGAAAAAGAAACTCCAGCAAATGGCGGGCGAGCTGGGAATTTCGTCGCGCGTGCAAATCCGCGGCGGGGCGTATGGCGAGCAAAAGTGGAGCGCTTACAAGGACGCGGACGTTTTTGTGTTGCCTTCGCAAAATGAGAATTTCGGGAACACCGCGGGCGAAGCAGTGGCCGCGGGTACGCCGGTGGTGGTCACGGAGAAGTGCGGGATCGCGCCGTTGCTTGGGGATGTTGCAGGATTGGTAGTGGCGCACGATGCGGCGGCCATGGCGCAGGCCCTGGCTCGTGTATTGTGGGAGCCAGGACTTCACGCGCGACTGACCGCAGGGTGCAGAAAAGCCGCGGCGCGGCTCGATTGGGACGGGCCGGTGCAAGAGATGGAGAAGCTGTACGAGCAGTTGATGAAGGACGAAAAGCAGAGGGTAGAACTGCTGAACTGAGGGTGGTGTTTTTGCCGACTCGAAGGCATCGCATTTTTCGCGGCGTGTGGTGGAGCGTGAATGCGCTGCTCCTTCTTACGCTGCTCGCATTGGTTTATTCGGGAGGCTGGGAATTCTCGGTTCGGAGATATCTCGACGGGTTTTCAGACGCCATCGTACCGGACTCGGAACCTTCCGAGCGGCAAGCGGAAGCCATTCTTGATTGGATGCGGAAAGGTCCGCCACGCATGCTGGCCGCAAATCCATCGGCGTTGCCAGGGCGCGATCCGCAAACAACGCTAAATTACCGGCAGCTATTGTCGGTCTGCGGGACAGCCACGAATGCATTTCTGAACCTTGCGCGGAGCAACGGTCTGAGCGTGCGGCGTCTGCTGTTGCTGTCTCCAGACCGCAAGGCGAAGCACGTGGTGGCGGAAGTGCTGATTGACGGGCGCTGGGTGGTCGCTGACCCCGCGTACCGGATCTTGCTGCGCGACGCGAAGGGGCACCTGCTGACGCGCGAAGAGCTGCGCAATCCGGCGGTGCTTGCGGAAGCGACCAGCGCGGTGCCCAACTATCCCAAGGAATACAGCTACGAAATGGTTGCGCAGGTGCGACTGGCGCGGCTGCCAATGCAAGGGTTTCACCTGCGCTGGATTCTGGATAAGACCGCTCCTGGCTGGGAAGAAAGCGTGGACTGGACGCTGCTGTTGGAACGCGAATCGTTTTTCGCGCTGTGCGCGTCGGTGTTTGCGTTCGTCGTATTTTTGTTGCTTCGGATTATTCTGGGGTGGTACGCCGACCACCGGCTTAAGATTCCACGATTTCACTTGCGCTCCCAAGTCATACGAGCCGGAACGACCTTCTCTGGCGCGCCGGAGATCAAGTAAAGCGTGTGCGGCATCTGCGGAATCGCGTTTGCCGGGCGCGCCTCCGAGGCCGAGTCACGAGTGCGGGCGATGGCTGCCGCGATGCGGCATCGCGGCCCGGACGATGACGGATTTCTGGTCAACGAAGAGCGCGCTCCGGGCCTGGCGCTGGGCATGCGACGGCTCAGCATCATCGACCTGAAGACCGGCCGGCAACCGGTGTGGAACGAAGCGCGGGACGTGGCCGTGATTTTCAACGGGGAACTCTACAATTACCGGGAATTGCGCGAACGCCTGACGCTTTCCGGGCATCGATTCAGCACACAATCCGACACGGAAATCCTGGTGCACGCTTGGGAAGAATGGGGCGAGGACTGCCTGGAGGAATTGCGCGGGATGTTCGCGCTGGCGCTTCTGGATTTGCGAAAGCGCTATGCAACGGCGCCATTGCTTTTCCTGGCGCGCGATCCACTGGGCATCAAGCCTTTGTACTACACGCAGACCAGCGATGGATTCGCCTTCGCCTCAGAAGTTCGCGCGCTACTGGCCGGCGGAATGGCGTCAAAAAAAGTTTCGCAAGACGCACTGACGTCCTACTTCCTCTTCGGCAGTGTTTCGGAACCGGTGGCGCTGCTGGACGGAGTATTTTCGCTTCCGCCGGGCCATCGCATGCTGCTGTACGTGCCGGAACGGCGGCGCATGCCGCGCGCGCGAGCGTGGTGGGACGCCACGCGGAGCCCGGCTGCGAAGGAGGCGCGAACAACACGAGATTTTTCATCCGCGGTGCGAAGTCTGCGGCCGCGGCTGAAGGATGCCGTGCGCGCGCACCTGATTGCGGATGTTCCGGTGGGATTATTTCTCTCCAGCGGGCTCGATTCCGGCGCGATTGCGGCCATTGCAGCGAGGGAGAGAGCGGGAATTTGCAGCTTCACGCTTAGCTTTCCGCAAACAGCGTACGACGAGGCGCCGCTGGCGCGCAGCGTCGCGAAACATTGCGGAACGAAGCATCGCGAAATTCCGCTGGAAAGCGACGCGGTGGTAGCCAGGCTCGACGAAGCTGTTGCGGCGCTGGACCAGCCGAGCATGGATGGAATTAACACGTATTTCGTGTCGTGGGCGGCGCGGGAAGCGGGACTGAAGGTGGCACTGTCCGGGCTCGGGGGCGATGAACTCTTTGGCGGCTATGCCACGTTTGCGGATACGCCGCGAATCAAGAGGCTGATGCAGATGGCCTGGTTCGTGCCGCTTCCCCTGCGGAAAGCGGTTGCTCCGCTACTGCGCGCGGTGATTGCAGGCAGGAGCAGCCCGGACGCGGCGCGCAAGGCGGTTGCCGCATGGGTGTCGCCGGATGCGTTGCCGCACTCTTATTTTTTCACGCGCGCATTGTTTCCGGTGGGCGCCGAGCTGTCGCGATTGATCGAGCCGCGATTCCGGCCGAGCAGTGTGGCCGCGGATGGTGTGACGCTGGAGCCGACGTGGCTAGGCTGGCTGGAAAGAGCTGCGGATGGAGCGCGAAAGCTGGAAGGGACGGGCAGTGTTTCGTGGCTGGAGATGCGCAGCTATATGGCTAGCACGCTGCTGCGGGATACGGACTCGGTGAGCATGGCGCGTTCGCTGGAAGTGCGCGTGCCGCTCCTGGACACGCCGCTGGTGGAGTTTGTGGGCGCGCTTCCGGGTGCGGCGCGGTGGCGCGATGCGCAACCGAAAGCGTTGCTGAGCGAGGCGATTGCGGACTTGCTGCCGCCGGAGATTTTGACGCAGAAGAAACGGACATTCACGCTGCCGTGGGAAGAGTGGCTGCGCGGCCCGCTGCGGAAGCGGCTGGAGGCGAGCTTTGCGGAACTGGCGCCGGGTCTGGCGGCGTATGTGCACGGCGAGGGAGTGCGCGAGGTGTGGAGCACTTTTCTTGCGGGCAAGACTTCGTGGTCGCGGCCGTGGTCGATTTACGTGATGAATGAATGGTGCCGGCGGCATCTGTAGCGTTTGCGGCTGCGCCCCTACGAAGAGCGGCCGGATGGTCGCCTTGCTGTACACTGACTCTCCTACATGAACATTCTGGGCATCAATGCGTACCACGGGAACGCGTCAGCGGCCGTGGTGTGCGACGGCCGGCTGGTGGCCGCGGTGGAGGAGGAGCGCTTCAATCGAGTGAAGTACGCAGCGGGATTTCCGGCACAGGCGATTCGGTACTGCCTGCGAGAAGCGGGGCTGAAGCTGGAGGAAATCGATCATGTGGCGGTGCCGCGGAATCCATATGCGCGGCTGGGGACAAAACTGCTTTATGCGCTGCGCATGCCGTCGTTTGCGCGCGAGCGAGCCAAGGTGCTGGCCAAGTTCACCGGCATACGCGAGGCGCTGGCGGCGGCGTTTGACAGCGATCCAAAAACGATTGCCGCGGAATTTCACCGGGTCGAGCACCATCAAGCGCATCTGGCCAGCGCGTTTTTCGTCTCGCCGTTCGAGGGGGCGGCGCTGCTTTCCGCCGACGGGCTTGGGGATTTTGCGAGCACCATGTGGGGAAGGGGCAGCGGAAACCGCATGGAGATCGCGGATGCGATCGCGTTTCCGCACTCGCTGGGACTGTATTACACGGCGGTGACGCAGTACCTGGGATTTCTGAAATTCGGCGACGAATACAAAGTGATGGGGCTGGCGGCTTACGGCCAGCCGGAGCGGCTGGAAGCGTTTCGCGACATCGTGCGGTTTGACGCGCATGGAACCGGCAACGGATTCCGGCTGGGACTTGATTATTTTGTGCACCATCGCAGCGGGCCGGAAATGAGTTGGGCGGAAGCAGACAAGACGCCGACGCTGGGAAAGCTATTTTCTCCGGAGATGTCGCGGCGACTGGGTGCGGCACGGGCGCCCGAAGAGCCCCTGGAGCAGCGCCACCGAAATTTGGCGGCGTCGCTGCAGGCGCGGTTGGAAGAGGTTTATCTGGGGATGCTGAGGAAGCTGGCGAAGTCGACTGGACAGAAATCGATTTGTCTGGCGGGTGGCGTGGCGTTCAACTGCGTAGCCAATGGGAAAATTTTCGAGAGCACGCCATTTGAGCACGTGTACGTGCAGCCAGCGGCGGGCGATGGGGGCCTTGCGGTAGGCGCGGCGTACTACGTTTGGCATCAGAAGCTCGGGAAGCCGCGCTCGTTTGTGATGGATCATGCGTATTGGGGACCAGGATTTTCGGCGGCGGAGATTCGCGCGGCGATGGAGGCGAGCGATATTGCGCGCCGGGGCTACAGCGTTGCCGAGTTGCCGATGACGGAGTTGACGCAGCGCGCGGCTGCGATTGTCGCGGATGGAAAAATATTGGGATGGTTTCAAGGGCGCGCGGAGTGGGGGCCGCGGGCGCTGGGGAATCGCAGCATTGTGGCGGATCCGCGGCGCGCGGATATGAAGGAAATTCTGAACCGGCGAATCAAGCACCGGGAGAATTTTCGTCCGTTTGCGCCGTCGATTTTAGCGGAGGCGACGGGTGAGTGGTTTGAAAAGGCGCATCCTTCGCCGTTTATGACGCTGGCGTACGCGGTGCGGCCGGAAAAGCGGGCGCTGATTCCGGCGCCGACGCATGTGGACGGCACGGGACGCTTGCAGACAGTTACGCGGGAGGCCAATCCGCGCTATCACGAGCTGATTTCGGCATTTCGCGATTTAACGGGCGTGCCGGTGGTGCTGAATACTTCGTTCAACGATAACGAGCCGATTGTTTGCCGGCCGGAGGAAGCGATTGATTGTTTTTTGCGCACGAAGATGGATGCGCTGGTGCTGGGGGATTTTCTGGTTAGGCGCGGCTCGTGAGCTTGGTTCTGATTTGTCGTCCCTTCCTCATCGATAACGCTGATAACGAGAAGTAGTCACAGCGCGGGCCAGAGTGCCTGCGCAGCTTGTACAATCTTGCGGTGCGAATTCTCCTGCTGAATCTCTATTACCCACCGGACACCTCGGCGACGGCGAAGATGGCGCAGACGGTTGTGGATGCGCTTTCGGCAGCGCATGAGGTGACGGTGGTTTGCGGGCGGCCTTCCTACGAGCCAACGGAGCGGCGGGCTTGGCGTTTGTGGCAGACGGAGAACACCAGCAGTGCGCTTACGGCCGGCAGAGTGAAAATAATCCGCGTGGGATCGACGGACCATGCGCGGGCGCAAATGCGGTGGCGGGTGCTGAATTATCTTACGTATGTGGCGCTGAGCGTGCCACGGGCGGCGTTTGAGCCTTGCGATGTGGTGCTGGGGATGACCGATCCGCCGTTTGAGGGGATTGTGGCGGCGTTTGTGGCCCTGCTGAAGGGCCAACCGTTTGTTTACAACATTCGCGATTTGTATCCGTATATGGCCGTGGGTGGGTCAATCATGGGGGCGGGGCTGCTGGCGCAGGTGTGGGAGAGATTGCACCGCTGGGCGCTGCGGAGGGCGACACGCGTGGTCGTGCTTGGCGAAGATATGCGCGCGCGAATTGCCGGAAAAGGAGTGAAGGCGGAGCGCATCGCGGTGGTTCGCGACGGCGCGGAGATTTGTGACGTGCGATCGGAGCCTGTGGTGGACCGTGAAGTGGTGCACGCGATTCGAGGCGATTTCAAATTTGTGCTGCTGCATGCGGGGAACCTGGGATTCTACGGGGCGTGGGAGACGCTGGTTGCGGCGGCCGGGAAGCTGGCAGACGAAGGGATCGGGCTGGTTTTCGTTGGGGACGGGACGCAACGGGCGCAGATTGAAGCGGCGGCGGCGGGCTGCAAGAATGTGCGATTCCTGCCATTTTTTCCGGCGAGCAAAATTGCGTCGGTGCTGGCGGCGCCGGATGCGCATATCGTGACGATCAAGCGCGGGCTGGAAGGCGTGATCGTGCCGAGCAAGATGTATGGAATTCTCGCGGCGGGGAAGCCGATTGTGGCGGTGGCGCCGCGCGAGACGGATGTCGCGGCCATAGGCGAGAAGTGGGGATTCGCCATATGGGGCGATCCGGACGATTCGCAGCAAGTTGCTTGTGCGGTTCGAAAAATGTTGTTCGATGCCAATCACCTTCGACACATGGGTGAAGTGGCGCGGGCGGCCGCGAATGAATATGATAGAGTCAGTGAATTGCGTAAATTTGTGCGGATTATCGAGGAGGCGCGCCCAGCGTGAGCAGAGCGGAGAGTTTTTGGAGCGGGAAACTTGCACTGGTAACAGGAGGAGCGTCGTTCATTGGGTCGACGCTGACGGATCAGCTTGTGGCGCGCGGTGCGCAAGTGCGCATTGTCGACGACCTCTCGAGCGGGCACCTGGAGAATATCCGCGGGCATCTGGGCGGCGGCAACGTGGATTTTCTGCATGCGGATTTGCGGGAGCCGGGCGTCACGCGGGCGGCGATGCATGGCGTGGACACGGTGTTTCATCTTGCGGCGGACCATGGCGGCCGGGGGTATGTGGACTTGCACCAGGCGGGGCCGGCGTCAAATTTTTTCCTGGACGGGCTGGTGTTTGCGGAAGCGCTGCGCGCCAAGGTGAAAAAAGTAGTGTTCGCTTCGTCGGGGTGTGTGTATCCGAATTTTTTGCAGTCGGACACGCACAAAGAGGTTTATCTGACCGAGGAAATGACCAACGGGCCTAAAGACGCGGACAACTCGTACGGCTGGGCCAAGCTCATGGGCGAAATCACGCTGCAAGCGTACGCGAAAGAGCACGGCATGGGCGCAGCGTCGTGCCGGTACTTCACGGTGTACGGGCCGCGCGGCGTGGAAAATCATGCGGTGATCGCGATGATCGCGCGGGCGTTTATGGAGCAGAATCCGTTTGAGATTTGGGGCGACGGCTCGCAAATTCGAAACTGGACGTATATCGAGGACATTGTCGAGGGCACGATCCTGGCTGGCGAAAAGATCAACGACGGCACGGCGATCAACCTGGGCACGATGGAGCGCATCACGGTGCTCGACTGCGCGAAGATGGTCTGCGATTTCACCAAACACAAAGCGGAAATCAAGAAGCGGCCGGACATGCCTACCGGGCCGCTGAACCGCGTGGCGGACAACGCACTTGCGAAGCGACTGCTGGGCTGGGAGCCGAAGGTGGCGTTTCGCGAAGGGCTGAAGCGCACGATCGTTTGGTACTACTCGACCAAGGACCGCGGCGAAGTGGAGCGGACCTTTGGGCGATTGCTCACCGAGCGCTGACGCGCCGAAATTTTCTGGCACAGCCGAGATTTCCGCAGTATTGTGAAGGCGCTGCACGGGGCCTCTGTTGGTGTGTCTTGGGAGCCGGCCCCCAACCGACAATTCGCGTGGACACCGGCCCTAGGGTCTTTTTTGCTTTTGCCGGTGAATCACCTTGATTCCAACGAGGCTGTATGTCAGCGGGCTTGCTGGCGTTTTTCATCGCGCTTTTTGCGTCCATGATGCTCACCGTACCGGTGCGGGCGCTGGCGTTGCGCGTGGGGATGGTGGACCTGCCAGGCCCGCGCAAAGTGCATGTGCAGCCGATACCGCTGCTGGGCGGGCTGGCGATGTACGGCGGGGTGATGCTGGCGATTGTTTTTGCGTTTGACGGCGCGGCGCGAGAGCAAAGCGTGGGGATCGTGACGGGCGCGACGCTGGTGGCGGCGGTCGGCTTTTTGGATGATCGCGGGTGGCTGCATCACCAGATCAAGCTGTTCGTGGGGATGCCGCTGGCCGCGTGCATTCTTCTTGCGAGTGGAATTCATGCGCAAGCGTTCGAACTGTTTGTTCCCGGACGCGCGGGGTATTGGCTGGACGCGGCGCTGACCGTCTTCTGGGTGGTGGCGATCACCGCGTCGTTCAGCATACTGGACCACATGGACGGTCTGTGCGCAGGAGTTGCGGCGACCGCTTCGTTCTTTTTTGCCTTGCTGGCGTTCTTGAACGGCCAAATTGTGGTGTCGACGCTGGCGGCGGCCGTTTTTGGCGCAGCTACAGGTTTTCTGCGCTGGAACTTTAAGCCGGCGAAGATCTTCATGGGTGACGGCGGAGCGATGTTCCTGGGATTCCTGATGGCGACGTTGGCGTTGAAACTGAGGTTGAGCCAGGGGAACTATGCGTCGGCGTTTCTGGCTCCGCTGCTGATTCTGGGCGTCACTATTTTCGATACGACGCTGGTCACCATTTCCCGCGCACGGCGAGGACTGCTGCCGTTTGCGGCGCCCGGAAAGGATCATGCCGCGCACCGATTGGTGAATTTGGGATTGGGGCAGCGTGGCGCGGTGCTGGCGCTGTATCTACTGGGCGCGGTGAGCGGAGCATCGGCAGTCTTGGTTTGCTATATTCCGGCGCACGGGGCGTTACTGTTCGCGGCTGCGGTCATCGCGGCGATGTTTTTTGCCGTTGCAATATTGGAGAAGGCGCCGTACGAGCGGCAGGCGGCGGAGTCCTGAGCGCTCGGATCACCCGCTAGCGAACTTCAGCGTTTTCTCCGCGGTATTGCTGCGATCGAGGTTTGCCGCGGTAGTCGAATTGGCTATACTTACGCGGTCGCTCACTCACCCCATCATTCAGCACTCAGCAGGGTCGGGAAAGCGGTTACCCCGGGGAACCCGCGGAAGCCGACGTGAATTTACAGGACATGCTGGTGGGCAAGGCGGAAACTGTTGCAAGCAAATCAGGAAACAAGTCGGCGTGAGAATAACGAAGAAGTAATAATTGTGGGAGGCTCGGCGGCTGGATTTTACGCCGCCGCCAAGGTAGCTCACGGCGGCAAGCGTGTGCGTGTGCTGGAGTCCCGGCGAGCCTTGGAGCCTGTGCCGCGGACGCTGATTGTGACCAATCACTTCCGCAAGCAATTGGGAGCTTCGGCGAACGAGAGCGTTCTAAACGAGATTCGGCGGTTCGAACTCTTCACGGATGGCCGTTCCGCGCAGATCGCGCTGGCCCAGCCGGATCTTATCATCGAGCGCGCGAAATTGATTCCGGGGCTGGCGCGAGAGGCGCGAC
>CATPAM010000151.1 GCA_955651735.1 Candidatus Acidiferrales bacterium
CTTATCTATACCGCACGCGGGATTTTGGAAAAAGCTGGCAGCAGGCTTCGAGCGGGATTCCGGAAGGCAGCTTTCTGAATTGTGTTCGCGAAGATCCGGTACGCAAGGGATTGCTGTACGCGTGCACGGAGACGGGCGTGTTTGTTTCGTTCAATGACGGCGATTCGTGGCAGTCGCTGCAGCTCAATATGCCGACGACCTCGATTCGCGATTTGGTGGTGCACGGCGACGACTTGGTGATCGCGACGCACGGCCGGTCGCTTTGGATTTTGGATGACGCGACTCCGCTGCGGGAGATGAGCGCGCAGGTAAGCTCTGCGGACTTGTGGCTGTTCAAGCCGGCGACGGCTTATCGCGTGCGGCCCGGATCCGATGAGGGTACGCCGGTGCCCATGGACGAACCATTGGCGGAGAATCCGCCGGATGGCGCGGTGGTGGATTATTGGCTGAAGGAAAAGGCGAAGGGACCTGTGGAGTTGGAAGTTTTCGACACGGAAGGCGCGCTGGTGCGGAGATTCTCGAGCGATGACGTGCTGCCGAAGACCGATCCGAAGAACTTGCCGATTGCGATGGAGTGGGTGCGGCCGGCGGTGGCGCTTTCGGCGGAACTGGGGATGCACCAGTTCGTTTGGGATTTGCATTATGCGCCGCCGAAGGGTCTGCGCCAATCGTTTTATAGACCGTCGGGGGTGTGGACGCTGCCGGGAAATTACACGGTGAAGCTGACAGCGAACGGAAAGAGTTCGTCACAAGTGCTTACGGTGAAGATGGATCCGCGGATCGGCACGCCGGAGGATGCATTGCGGCGGGAATTTGTGGCGGCTTCGCGCGCCTCGGCGCTGCTGGGAGAGGTGGGCGCGGCACGGGAGCAGGCGGAGGCGTTGCAGAAGGATATTGCTGCGCGGAAGGCAGAGGCAGGCGCGAACGCGGAAGTTGCGACGGCGATGGCTGAGCTTGCGGGAAAAGTCAACGAAGTGAATGGCGTTCAGGGTGAAGAGGAATTTGGATTTTTTGCGCTGAGGCTGCCGGGCGGAGAGCCCGCTACGTTGCACCAAGTTGCCGCGGCGTTGACCGGATTGCTGATGATTTTGGATGGAGCTGATGCGGCGCCTACGGCGGACGCGCAGCGGGCGGCGGCACAGTGGGAGGCAGCGGGCGCGGATGCACTTGCGCGGTGGAATGCGGTGCTTGAAAAGGCAAAGTTGCAGCTGCGGAAATAGAAGATCGCAGCCAAAATGGCTTAATCATTTGAGTTGCGAATTTTTGGTGCCTGCCACGGTCCCTCCGCTACGCGGGCCGGCGCCCACGAACCGAGCGCAAGAAAAAAACCGGCCGCTCCCCGTCCGCAATGACAATTGAGGAATAGCGAGCGCGGCGATGTGGCTCTTGCGCGGCGCTATCGGTACGCGGCGAACGGGGGAGTGGTCAGATTTGGTATCCTGCTCGTCGTGGGACGCTTCGCTCCAAACTGCATTCACGGAAAATCTTGGGCGGCACGTTTTGTGCTTGCTGTGTCTTTCGCGGCACTGAGCGGGGCTGCGTTATCTCTCTCTGGGCAAGCTGGCGCTCTTGCGGCCGCGCAAGAGACGCCGCCTGCGCCGACTCCGGCACCACAGGCAGCGACTACGCCGCCGCGTACAGGGCTGAGTATTGTGGTGCTCGATCCGGCGCATGGCGGGACGGATTTGGGAGCGCGGGGGACCGGCGGGATTCACGAGAGCGACATCGTACTGGAGTTTGCGGCGCAGGTGCGCACGGCGCTGGAGGCGCAGGGATTTCAAGTTGTGCAGACGCGGCAAGGGAACGCGAATCCTTCCTTTGACGATCGCTCGGCAATGGCCAACGCGCAGCGCGGGTCAATTTTTGTCACGCTGCACATTGCGTCGACGGGCGTGCCGGGGACGGCGCGAGTGTACGTGATGAATGATTTGGCGTCGGCGGCGGACGCCACGGGACTGATTCCGTGGGATCGCGCGCAGGCGCCATTCGTTTCGCTGAGCCGGAAGCTGGGTGACCAAGTATCGGCACTGATCGCCCAGCGGTTCAAAGGATCGCCGGCTGCGGCGCAAACGGCGAGCGTGCGGCAACTGCGCACCACGGCGGCCCCGGCGATCGCGGTGGAGATTTCGAGCGTCACCGTGGAGGACCGCGCGCAAATCGACCACATGGCGCCAGGCATTGCGGACGCGATTGCGCGCGGGGCGGCGGCGTTTCGTCCGACCTATGTCGTGCCGGCGAATCCGGGAGAGCGGCCATGACGCCGCGCTGGCGCTATTGGTTTGCGGGCGCGCTGTTCCTGGCCGTTGTGATCGCGGCGATTTATTTGCCGATTTTGCGGCGCCACATCCGGCAAGCGGCAAAATTACAGCAGCGCAGCGAAGAGCAAGCGCGGCGGGAATTGACGCAGCCCACGGTGATCAATCCAAGCGACCCGAGAGTGAAGGCGAAATTATACTGGGCGTCGGGAGCGGATGACGGAACGTTATCGGCGGTGAGCGTGGAACTGCCGCTTTCGAATGACCCGGTGCTGCGCGCGAAGCAGGTGCTGAACACATTGCTGGCGGGCCCGGTGGACACGGAGCTGCGCACAGTGCCGCCGGATGCGGCGCTGCTGGCGTTTTATCTGCTGCCGGACGGAACGGCGATCGCCGATTTCTCGGAGGCGCTAGCGACTTCGATCCCGTCGGGAATTGAGAGCGAGCAGCTGGCGGTGGATTCGATCACAAAGACACTGGAGGCAAACGTGCCGAAGGTGCGGCGCCTGAAGATTTTGATTCACGGGCAGGAAATGGAAACGCTGGCGGGGCATTTGGACTTGAGCCAGGCGTTTCTGGTGAATGCGAATGCGGCTCCAGGGTCCCGCGCTGCGGCGACACCACAGCCAACCGCAGCTGGGCCAGCATTGACACCCCCTGCAGCCCCGGTCAAGCTGGCCGCGCCGGCGGCAAAGCCATGAGCGGAACACGCGAGCGCGGCGCAGTGACGGGAGGACAATTGCGAGTTGATGGACGCAGCGCCGATCAGATGCGCGCGCTGAAGATTACGCCGGATTTTATTTCCACCGCGGAAGGCAGCGTGTTGATCGAGCTGGGAAAGACGCGCGTGATTTGCACGGCGACGGTGGATGACGGCGTGCCAGGATTTCTGAAGGGCAGCGGCAAGGGCTGGGTCACGAGCGAGTACGGAATGCTGCCGCGGGCCACGGAAGAACGCACGGCGCGTGAGGCTACGCGAGGGAAGCAGTCCGGGCGTACGCTGGAGATTCAGCGGCTGATCGGGCGATCGTTGCGCGCGGTAACGGATCAAGAAGCGCTGGGCGAGCGCACCGTGTGGCTCGATTGCGACGTAATTCAGGCGGACGGTGGCACGCGCACGGCGTCGATTACCGGCGCGTTCGTGGCGCTGGCGCTGGCGTTCGATCGCATGGTGGCCGCGGGGATGCTGAAGCGTTCGCCGCTGATCGATACAGTGGCTGCTACTAGCGTAGGAATTGTGGACGACCGCGCGCTGCTCGACCTGGCATACGAAGAAGATGCGCGCGCGGAAGTGGACATGAACGTGGTAATGACAGGCACGGGACATTTTGTCGAGATTCAGGCGACCGCGGAGGGGCGGCCGTTCAGCGGTAGCGAGATGCAGGACCTGCTGGCCCTGGCCGCGGCGGGCATTCGGCGGCTGACCGATGAGCAACGCGCGGTGCTGCCTGTGAAATTCAGTGCGCGCGCCCGTTAGCCTTTTTCTCGCGTCTTCCAATCCAGGAAAACTTGCGGAATATCGCTCACTGGCGCGGGTGACGGAGCGTGCCTTGCCGCGCGAGGCAGGGATAGCATTGGAGTTGTTGCCGGCGTTCGAATCGTTGCCGGAGTTCGAGGAGAATGCACCCACGTTTGCCGAGAATGCGGCGGGGAAGGCGCTGCACTACTCGCGATTTTGCGAAGGGATGGTGTTTGCGGATGATTCGGGATTGGTGGTGCCGTCGCTCGGCGGAGCGCCGGGAGTTTTGTCGGCGCGTTACGCGGGACCAAGGGCGAGCAGCGCGGAGCGAAACGCTAAGTTACGGCGTGAGTTGCGCGGCAAGAGCGGGCGAGAGCGCGCCGCGTACTTCGTTTGCGCGATTGCACTGGCGGAGCGCGGGCGGGCGAAGGCGATTGTTACCGCGCGCGTGGACGGGGAAATCCTGGCAGCGCCGCGAGGAGATCGAGGCTTTGGGTATGATTCCGTTTTCTATGTTTCTGCGCTGGGAAAGGGCTTCGCGGAGATTTCTGCTGAGGAGAAGAACGAGTATAGCCATCGCGGGCGAGCGTTCCGGAAACTGCTGACGTTTCTTTCGTATGATACTCTGACGGGCTAATCATGAAAAAAACGAGGAAAAAGAAAACGCGATCATCAGCAAAGAAACCAGCGAAGGCCGCGAAAGTCGCGCGAGCGGGACGAGGCACGGACCCGAAGCGCGTGGCGGCGATTCTGTTGAAGTTGGACGAGGACTATCCGACGGCAACTTGCGAATTGAAGCACGAAAATGCGTTTCAACTTCTGATCTCCACGATTCTTTCCGCGCAGTGCACGGACGTGCGCGTAAATCAGGTCGCCGAAACTCTCTATAAGAAATATCCCGATCCGCAGGCGTTCGCGATCGCTACGCCGAGCGAATTGGAACAGGATATCCGGCCAACGGGATTTTTCCGGAACAAGACGAAA
>CATPAM010000152.1 GCA_955651735.1 Candidatus Acidiferrales bacterium
ACCACTGCCTTGTCTTCGATGAAGTCGCCAAGATGGGAATCTTCCTCTTCGCCGATAGGCGTCTCGAGCGAAATCGGCTCTTGTGCGATTTTCAAAATCTTGCGCACCTTGGACACCGGAATGTCCATGCGCTTGGCGATCTCTTCACTTGTAGGCTCCCGGCCGAGCTCCTGCACGAGCTGGCGGCTGGTGCGCACCAATTTGTTGATCGTCTCGATCATGTGCACCGGGATGCGAATGGTGCGCGCCTGGTCGGCAATCGCGCGCGTGATGGCCTGGCGAATCCACCAAGTCGCGTAGGTCGAAAATTTATACCCGCGGCGCCATTCGAATTTATCGACGGCCTTCATCAGGCCGATGTTGCCTTCCTGAATCAAATCCAGGAACTGCAAGCCGCGATTTGTGTATTTCTTGGCGATGGAGACAACCAAGCGCAGGTTCGCTTCGATCAATTCCTTCTTGGCCTGCTCGGCTTCCGCTTCGCCGCGATGAATGATCGTGAGGGTACGCTTCAGCTCCGTAAGCCCGACTTCGCTGGCCTCTTCGATATCTTTCAGCTCGGTGCGGCGAGTGCGCAGTTCTTTGCGCGCTTCCGCGGCCACGTCGCCCTTGGCTACATCAACGCGGCGCTCCAGGCGGCCCGCTTCGCGCTCCAGCGATTGCAGGCGTTCCACAGTGCCGCGCATCTTGTCGATCAGGCGCTTTTTCTCAAAAGGGTTGAAATCAATAGCGCGCACGGCAAGAGAAATCTCCACGCGCGTGCGGGCCACATCCCATTTCGCATGGATGTACGAGCGCTTCTTGGCCTTTGGCGTCTTCTCCAGCCGAATTGCCTGCTTCAACGCGTTGTCATACAGCTTGGCGATTTTCTCGATGTGCTTGAGCGTCTGCTTGGTCTTGTTCGCGATCTTTTCTTCGGTGAGCTCTTCGTCATCGAACTGCACAATCTCTTTGATGGAGCGCACACCTTTGCGCAAATCATCGCCAACCGCGATGAGTTCCTTGATGACAATCGGTGACCGGGTGATCGCTTTCATGACCACGAGTTGCCCGCGCTCGATGCGCTTGGCGATGGTCACTTCGCCTTCGCGCGTCAGCAGCGGCACGGTGCCCATTTCGCGCAAGTACATGCGCACCGGGTCGTTGGTTTTTTCCAACGAGCCAGGCGTTAAGTCCAAATCGCTCTCGCCCTCGTGCGCATCTTCCTTAACGACAACTTCGCGGTCGCCGCTTTCGCCGGACACCTCGACTGCGCGGGCGGCCTTGGCCGACGCAGCGTCTTCGTAAATCTCGATGCCGTTGCGCTCAAATGTTGTGAGAAGGTCGTCGATCTCTTCCGAGGAATGCACTTCGGCCGGAAGGGAATCGTTTACTTCGTCATAGAGCAGGTAGCCGCGCTCCTTGCCGACCGCAATGAGCTGGCGTACCGCGTCGTATTTCTCTTCAAGACCTACTACCGCCACAAATCCCTCCCCAATCTCACCGCAAATCCGCCGCTTTGGGCACCATTCAGGTCAAAGTTATTAGATTCGCTGAGGCACAAACGGACGCGCTCGCCGGCGCGACCTTGGGGTGCTTCCCCGGAAGATCGCTCTGCGCATTGACCGCCCTGCGGTCACCAAGTACGTTATTTGAAGCTTGTGCACGCGTAATTGCCGCTCGCCCGTGCGTCGCCCGCGTCTCGCGCTTGGTGCTCCCCTGCCGCTAATCCTCTACATTAGATGCACTTAGCGGCAAACCCGTCACTCGCGAAACCCTAGTACGCTACACGTTTAAGTCCGTTGACGTCAACGATTTAATTGATGGAAAGTTGTGAAAAAAATACCGGCATTTTCTTTGCGCCGCTAGCGGGCAGCCGCCAACCGCCGCATGAGCTCCTGCTTTCGTTGCAGCAAATCGCGCATTTCCGGAGCTGCGGGATTGGCTTCGATGCTCCGCTGCACGTCGGCAAGCTGCTTTTCGGCTTGCCGGTGCCGCAATGCATCCACGCAACTCTCCGCTTCCTCCCAGGTCAGCGCGTTGGTCTCCTCGAACAGGATTTCGTAGAGCAGCCGGCGGTCGCGCTCTTCAAGCGCGGCGGCGACTTCGGTCGCTTGCACTGCCTGGCCGGAAAGGCCGGCGGCAATCAATGCGACAAATATCCTTTCAGTTTCCAGTCCAAGATAAAGCTGACCCTGCTGAAGCTGCTGCGCCAGCTCGCTGCGAAACCCTTCGCCCTCCGCCAGCATGCGAATCAGCCGGCGCTCGACGGGCTTTGCAGCACGCCCTACCAATTCCGGCTTCGTCTTCACTTCGCCGCGGCGTTCCGTTGCCGCCTTGCTCAGCGCCGCGCGGAGCACCGGTTCGTCGAGACGGAGTTGCTGTGCGATGCGCGTGGCCCATTCCGAGCGCAAGATGCGGTTGGGAATCTTTTGCACGTACGGTAGCAGGAAATTGACCGCGCGCAGCTTGCCTTCCGCGGTGGTCATGTCCATCTGCCGCGCCCGGGCAATCAAGTAATCGACGTACGGCGGCGACTCCTTCAGTAGCTTCACGTAGGCATCCGCACCCTGCTCGCGAATGAATTTGTCGGGATCGGCCTTGCCGGGCAGCGCCAAGACGCGCACTTCAAAATCTTGCTCGAGCAAGATTGCGATGGAGCGCTCGGTGGCCGCTTGCCCCGCCGTATCCGGGTCGTAATTCACAATCACGCGCTTGGTGAAGCGCCCCAGCAGTTTGATTTGCGGCTCCGCCAGGCTCGTGCCACAACTCGCCACCACGTTGCTGATTCCGGCCCGCGCCACGGCGATGGCATCCAGGTAGCCTTCCACCAAAACGGCGAAATCCGACCGCCGCAGCGCTTCCTTCGCGCGGTCTAGGTGATAGAGCACATTGCTCTTTGAATAGATTGGCGTCTCCGGCGAGTTCAGATACTTCGGCTGGTCATCGCCGAGCGCGCGGCAGCCGAATGCGACGATCTTTCCGGATTCGTTGGCGATCGGAAACGTGATGCGGCGTCGAAAGCGGTCAAACAGTCGCCCGCCCTCGCCGCGGGAAACCAAGCCAGATTCTGCCAGCAGCTTCTCCGCGTATTTCCCCTTCAAGTGGCGTAGCAGCACGTCGCCGCCGCTTGGTGCGTAGCCAATTCCGAAACGCTCGATCGTCGCTTTTTCCAGGCCACGATCCTCCAGGTACGCACGCGCAAGTTTACCTTCCGCGGTTCCTTGCAACTGTTTAACGAAAAACGTCTGCGCTTCGCGGTGCATCTCCACCAGCGTGGTCCGCACGCTGCTCTGAGTGCGCTCCGCGGGCGAACTGGGTTTCGGCTTGGGAATCGAGATGCCGCACTTTTCCGCGACCAGACGCATCGCATCCGGAAATTCGCAGCGCTCCATTTCCATCACAAAATTGAAAATATCCCCGCCCTTACCGCAGCCAAAGCAGTAAAAAATCTGTTTGATGGGCGAAACCGTGAACGACGGCGTCTTTTCCTGATGGAAAGGGCAAAGCCCGCTGAAATCTTTTCCGGTTTTCTTGAGGCGCACGTATTCGCCGACAACCCGAACAATATCGGCTTGCTGTTTGACCCTCTCCGCAGTGGAACCCGCTTCCGTCATTAGAGCCTAGGATCGCAATTCTACAACTGTGACCGCTTTCCCACCGCGGTCTTCCGCCTCGAACGATTGCTTGGCGACTAGCGGGTGAGTCTTGAGAAACTCACCGAGTCCTTTTCGCAGCGCGCCGGTGCCGTGGCCGTGAATGATGCGGACCCTGGAAATGTGTGCAAGGGCGGCATCGTCAAGAAATTTGTCCACGCGCTCGGTGGCCTCTTCGACGGTCGAACCGATCAGATTGATTTCCTCCGTTCGCTGGCCCTCTCCTCGCTGCGAATGCACTGACACGCCGCCGCTTGCCGCCCGGGGAGGCCCTGCGGATGGTCCGCTTGCTTCAATGCCCACGATCTCGTCCACGGCCACCTTCATGCGCAGAGGTCCAGCTTCGATTTCCGCGGAGCTGCCGTCCAGCCTGCGGAAGATCACCGGCTTGTTGAACCCGCGCACGCGAATCCTCTCGCCCGGTCGCAGTCGCTCGGCACTGACGGCCTCCCCTTGCGCGGACGTGCCAAGGTCCAATTGCGAATCCGAAAGCGTCTGCACCACCGCCGCGTTCAACTCTTCCCGCGCTTCACCGCGAACATCCTGCATCTTGCGCCGCGCGGACTTCTCCAATTGCCCGCGCAGCTCGCGCTCTTTCACCGCCTCGACCACGCGTGCCACGTTTTCGTCGAAGCGCTTCTGCATCTCTGCAAATTTCTCTTCGAGCTCCTTGATGCGCTTTTGCTGCCGCTCGACCCATTGGGTGCGCAACTTCGTGCGTTCTTCTTCCAGCGCGTGGCGCTCCGCGGTCATCTGCTGTTGCATGCGGTCCAATTCGTCGCGGCTGCGGTGCAAGTAAGCAATAAGGTCCGCGGCCTCTCGCGATTCCGGCGTGAGGAGCGATCTGGCACGCTCGATAATCGACACCGCCAGCCCCAGCCGCTGCGCGATGGCAATCCCGCTCGACCCGCCCGGCACGCCCACCATCAAGCGATACGTCGGCCGCAGGTTCAGGTCATCGAATTCCACCGCCGCGTTCACCACGCCTGGCGTTGTCGAAGCATATGCCTTCAACCGGTCGTGATGCGTAGTCGCCAAGACAATGCAATTCTTCGCGCGAAATTCGTCCAGCAATGCCACCGCCAGCGCCGCGCCCTCCTCCGGCGCCGTGCCGGTGCCCATCTCGTCCACCAGCACCAAGGACTGTTGCGTCGCGGCCTGCAACATCGCCTTCAAATTCAGCATGTGCGCCGAAAAAGTGGATAGATCGGCAGCGATCGATTGCTCATCGCCAATGTCTACCAGCACGCGATCAAACAGGGGCAGCACCGCGTGCTGTGCCGCAACGGGAATCCCGGATTGTGCGGACAGCACCGCGATGCCCGTAGTTTTCAGCGCCACCGTCTTGCCGCCAGTGTTCGGCCCGCTGATCACCAGCAAGCGCTCGTCTCCTCCGAGTGCCAGCGACATGGGCACAATCGTTCGATTTTCGCGCCGCAACTTGTCTTCCAGAACCGGATGCCGCGCCGCCTCCAGCCGCAACTCGACTTGCGCGGTAAATTCCGGCATCGCCGCATCGAAATCCCGTGCGAACCGCGCCCGCGCGAAGACGCTGTCCATCTCGGCAATCGTCTCCGCGGCAGCGATCAGCGGACCGCGCAGCAACTGCAAACGCTCCGTCAACTCACGCAGGATGCGCACGATCTCCGCGGCTTCCTCTTCCGCGAGCTGCACAAGCTGATTGTTCGTCTCCACCGTCTCGAACGGCTCGAGAAAAACCGTCTGCCCCGTTCCACTGGTGCCATGCATGATGCCTGGCACGCTTCGCCGGTTCTCCGCGCGCACCGGGATCACGAAGCGATCGTTGCGCAGCGTCACGTAGTCCTCGCCGGTGTCGGCGTTTCGCGCCCGCAAGATTTGCTTCAATGTCCTCTGAATCGAGTCGCGAGTCTGTGCGATGCTCCCGCGAATGCTCCGCAGCGCAGGAGAGGCATCGTCGCTGATCTCCCGGTTTGGCAGCACGCAGCGGCGAATCGCCGCCAAGGCGTCGCGAAAATCGGCGAGGGAAGCCACCCGCGCCGCGAGCAACGGAAATTTCGCAGCCTCCTCGCGGAATTGCTGGCGCAGCCATCCGGCCGTCTCCAGCAGTGACGCCGCGTCCAGCAGTTCCGCCGCGTCCAGCACTACGCCCGGCCCCTCGATGTGCTCGAGCCATGGCTGCGGGTCGGCCACTCCGCCAAAACCGAGTTCGCGTTCTGCGCGCAACCATTCTCGCGCTTCACGAATGTGCGCGAACGCCGCTTTCAGTGCCACCTGGTCGGTGCCGGGCTCCAGCGCGTCCACCGCCCGCTTGCCGAGCACACACGTCGTGCGCAGCCGCAGCAATTCCCGCAGCTTGTCAAACTCCAGAACGTCTTGCGCCGCTCGCGCCATCGCTGGCTACTTCAATACCTCTTTTAGATGATGCGCCGCTTCCTTCGGGGTCGCAGCTACATAGATCAGCCGCCCTTTGGCTTCGCCCCAAGGCGAGTGATGGCCCAATTCCACCTCGCGAACGCATTCAATAATGGGCGTCCAGAAATGTCCCAGGACCGCCAGCGGCTTCCCGGTCATCACCGACTTGTTGAGCATCTCCCACACCACGGCAAGCTCCACCAGCGTCCCAGTCCCGCCCTTGCAGGCCACGAACCCGTGCGCCATTCGGATTAGCTCAAACAGCCGTTCTTGCCAAGTCGTCACGCGCACTTCCACGTCGATCCACGAATTGGCTCGCGCCCTGAAAAATTCCGCCGTCACGCCGTAGGTTTTGCCTCCGCCTTCCTTCGCGCCGCGCGACACCGCTGCCATCACCCCGCCGTAGCCGCCACTGCACACGGAAAACCCGTTGGTTGCGAGCATGCGCCCAAGCTCGCGCGCCTCCGCGTACTCCGCATCGCTCTCCTGCGGCCGCGAACTCCCAAACACCGTGACGATCCGTTCTTCCTCCATGGCATCAGTGCGCGCGCTTCCCCGCGCGGGTGGCGGGTGGCTTGCGATCAAACTCCTCGATCATCGCCTGGCACAATCCGTCCAGCGCATCCGACGCTTCATGGTTCTTCCCACCCTGATTGTTGCTCAGGAACGAGAAAATCAGCCGCCGCCCACCAGGAGTATCCGCAAACCCCGACCGTGTCCGCACGTGCTCTACCGAACCGGTCTTCGCATGGATGCGGCCGGCACTAGGAGTATTCTTCATCAGAGCCTCCAGCGTCCCGTCGACTCCCGCCACCGGCAGCGACGCAAAGTACGGCGCAAACCACGGCTGGCCTTGCGCGTACTTCAACAGCGCCACGACGGCCCTTGGCGTGACCAGATCGTGTCGCGAAAGCCCGGAGCCATCGGTCTGAATCACATCTCCGGGTGCAATTCCCGCCGCCGCATAGAAATCCGCAGGAAATTTCATGAGATCTTCCGGAGTGTTCCACACCGCTGCGCTTCGAGCCGCCGCCCGCAGCAACATTTCCGTATGCAAATTCTGGCTAATTTTGTTCACCAGTTTCAGCGAGTCACCCAGCGGCACGGAGACGTGCTCCGCGAGCACCGCGCGCGGAGACGCTTCAACCGGTTCCGCGTTGTGCATCGACCGCGAAACTCCAGAAACATTCACTCCGCGCTCAGCCAAGAGCCGCTTCAACAGCGCCGCCGCATGTCCGGCAGGATCGTGAATCGCCAGCACCAGCTTGCGCGGCGCGCCGTGCGCTGGCATTGTCCCGCGAATCACCACGATTCGGGAATTCGGCTCCCTCGTCAGAGTTAGATCCGACTTTACCTCCGCCGCGGAGGTAACTACGTCATTCTGCACAATAAAGTCCGACGTAGACGGAGCAACCGCCGCCTGCACGGGCGCGCCCGCCGATTCCGCCGCGGTCAGCGTAAGCGTCACCGTATTGTCGTCTACCACGATCGCGGAAACCGCCGCGCCATACTCCCAGACCATGTCGTCGATTTCCCATCCGTTGGGGTACGCCTCGCGCGGAAAATAGCTGTCGTCGCCGACCACGTCTCCGGCAATTCCTTTGATCCCTTTTGCGGCCAACGCATCCGCAAGCTCCGCCAGCGTTTTCTCCGGTGGTCCGTCGAACTCCTCCTTCAAGTCGTAAGGAAATTTCCGGTTCGACAGATTTGGATCACCTCGTCCTACCAGGAACAAATCGCCGGTAAGCACGCCCTCCGAAGAAACCGAGCCGCGCGTTTCCAAGGTAGTGTGAAAGCGATAGTCCGGTCCCAGTTTGGCCAGCGCCAGCGCCGTGGTGAAAAGCTTCATGTTCGAAGCCGGCACGAAATACTTGTCCGCATTCAGCTCATAGAGCGTCTCGCCCGTTTGCGCATCGACGATCAGCAGCCCCCACGTGCCTTTGTTTGCGGGCGCCACCGCCAACAGCGCGTCGGCGCGCTCGCCAAACTTCCGCGTTGCCGCCGCAACTCGCGGCTTTTTACCTTTTGAAGCCGCAGCAGGGACCGATTTCGATTGGCCAGGTTCCGCCGCAACCAAAACATCGCTGGCCAACACCGCGCACGCCAACATCACCGTAAATGCAAAGCCGACTCGCACCGCTCCTCCCGCTGGCAAATTGCGTTCCGGGAAAGTATAGTCGAAACAGCACAAACGCTTCGCTTGCGACGCCAGGTGTGAAGGGAAGCAGCAGCGAAGGCAAGGTTGGAAAGCTCCGCAGGTTGCGCCCAGAAACCTCGGAACGTAGAATCGCATTCACCCAAATTTAAGCGAGGTGACGTGATGTTGAAGCCGATAATATCCTCCGTTCTGGCGCTGGCCATTGCATTTCCGCTCGCCGCGGAAGACAGCAAAAAAGAAACGGAGCGTCTGGAGAACTGCGGCCTAGTGTTGAAGGAAATCCTGGACATTCCCGACGATATCCCGCAGGACCTGCTAGACAAAGCCTAATGAGTAATCGTGTACCCGTCCGTATTGAAGGCTTCTTTAGTTGTCGGCGGCAGCTACGGCC
>CATPAM010000153.1 GCA_955651735.1 Candidatus Acidiferrales bacterium
GCGAGATGGTCTGGCCGATGAGCGAGCCGGTGCCTGACATGTGCCACACATGTTAGGTTGCGAAAACGAGGCAAGTCAAACGAGCGGAACGCACGGGGGATAGCTGCTTGTGACAGCGTGTGGGAAAGATTTTGGGAAAGAGTGTCGGCTACGTTGCACGAAAACTAGAGGTCGCGTTTCGCTGGACGCGCATCACTCGCCCACGACGGCGTCAGCTTCGATTTCCACCAGCATTTCCGGCGAAATCAGGCTGCTGACTTGCACCATGCTCGTCGCCGGCCGGATGGCTCCGAAGAATTCTCCATGCGCCCGGCCAACCTTCTCCCACTCCGCGATGTTCGTCACGAAGGTCCGCGTCCGCACGACGTCGTTCAGCGTCGCGCCCGCCTTGGCCAGCGCCGCCTCAATATTCCGAATCGTTTGCACTGTCTGCGCGTAGACGTCCCCGACGCCAACAATTTTTCCATCCGGCCCGGTAGCCGTCGTGCCCGACACGCTGATTATGTTGCCGACCCGCACCGCCCGCGAATACCCCACAATCGACTCCCACGGCGCCCCGCTCGAAATATTCTGACGTGGCACGCATATCTCCTTCGCCGCGCTCGGCTACGTCGCTGCGCGAGCGCATGCTAGACTGTACAAATTATGGCACAGCCGCCGCGCTCGCTTGCCGCGCCGCCTGGCCAGACCAAAGCGCATGAAATGTAACAACATTCTGGAAGCCGTCGGCCGCACGCCGCTGGTGCGCCTCAATCGCATCAACCATGGGTTGAAGCCACAGATCTACGTCAAGGCCGACTATATCAATCCCGGCGGCTCGGTAAAGGACCGCATTGGCATCACCATGATCGATGATGCCGAGAAAAAAGGCCTGCTCAAGCCTGGCGGCACGATCATCGAAGGCACTTCCGGGAACACGGGAATGGGTCTCGCGCTGGTCGCGGCGGTGCGCGGCTACAAAATGGTTTTCACCATCACCGACAAGCAGTCAAAAGAAAAAGTGGACTTGCTCAAAGCGCTGGGCGCGGAAGTCATCGTTTGCCCCACTGCCGTCGAGCCGGAAGATCCGCGCAGCTACTATTCCGTGGCCAAGAAACTGGCGCGCGAAATCCCCAATTCCTACTATCCCAACCAGTACGACAATCCCATGAATCCGGAAGCGCATTACCGCACCACCGGCCCGGAAATCTGGGAAGACAGCGAAGGCAAAATCACGCATTTTGTTTGCGGCATGGGCACCGGCGGCACCATCAGCGGCGTCGGCAAATATCTGAAGGAAAAAAATCCCAGCGTCAAGATCATCGGCGTCGATCCGTACGGCTCGCTGTACTACGATTTCGTGAAACGCGGCGAGACCGTGAAGGCCAAGACGTACGTGGTTGAAGGCATCGGCGAAGATTTTTTCCCGGCCACCATGAACCTGAAAATCTGCGACGACGTCATCCAGGTCTATGACGAAGAGTGCTTCGTGGTCGCGCGGCGTCTGGCTAAAATGGAGGGCCTCTTTACCGGAGGCTCCGGTGGCGGCTGCATTTCCGCCGCGTTACAGATCGCAAAAAACCTCGGCCCGGACGCTTTCGTCGTGGCCTTCCTGCCGGACACCGGAATGCGCTATCTCAGTAAGGTCTACAACGACGAGTGGATGCGCGAGCGCGGTTACGTAGAAGCCGCCGTGAAAATCACCGCCGGCGAAGTGGTGAACGCCAAGCACCAGGCTGGCAAAGTCCGTGAACTGGTCATCGCGCGCCCGTATCAAACCGTTTTCCACGCGCTGAAAACCATGCAGGACCAGGACATTTCGCAAATTCCCGTCTTCGAGGAAAACATTCCCATCGGCACCATCTACGAAGACCAGATCCTGACCATGGCGCTGCAAGGCAAGGATCTGCGCAAGCTCGTTGTCCGCGAAGTGATGAGCAAGCCGCTTCCACAAGTGCCGCGCACCGCGCCCGTCGAGCGCATCACCTACATCCTGAGCCACGAAAACCCCGCCGTCTTCGTGGAAATGGGCGACACCCGTTTCGAGATCCTCACAAAATACGATTTGATGAGCACCGTCGCCAGCCTCATGGAATCTAAGCGCTGAAGGTGGCCACGCGGATCGATGCATAGGACAACCCAGCTTTGAAAATTCAGGATTTCAACGAGCGGCTGAAAGATTCCATCCTCATCGCCGATGGCGCGATGGGTTCGCTGCTGCACGAGGCGGTGGGCCCGCAGCGCTGCTTCGATGAACTGAATTCCACCGAGCCGGAAGCGGTCTTTCGCGTGCATCAGGCCTATATCGAAGCCGGTGCGCAAATTATCGAGACCAACACCTTTGGCGCGAATCGCTTTAAGCTCGAACCACTTGGCTTGGGCGACGAGGTCCAGGGCCTCAACGGCCGCGGTGTAAAAATCGCCCGCGAAGCACGCGATTCCGCCACCCGCGAAGTGTTGATCGCTGGCTCCATCGGCCCGCTGGGCATCGGCGTTCAAGCGCGTCACCCGGAGCCCGCCGAAATCCTGGCCATTTTTCGCGAGCAAGCATTGGCTCTCGAAGAGCGCGGCGTCGACCTCTACATCCTGGAAACTTTTTCGTACATCGAAGAGATTCTTCTGGCCATCGACGCCATTCGTTCCTTTTCTGGACTTCCCATCGTCGCGCAACTTACGTACTCCGAAGAGGGCACGATCTTCGGCGACCTGCGTCCCGGTGGGGTGGCCGCGCTACTGAAAAACAAAAACGTGCAGATCATCGGCGCCAATTGCACGCTCGGACCGCAATCGCTGCTTCCCATTCTCCAGGAACTCGCGGGCGTGGACGGCCTGCGCATCAGCGGCATGCCCAACGCGGGTTTCCCCAAGCGCGAAGGCGACCGTATTGTCTATCCAAAATCCTCGCCCGAATATTTCGCTCTTTTCGCGCGCGAAGCCGCGGCCCTCGGCGTGCGCATACTCGGCGGCTGCTGCGGCACCACGCCCGCGCATGTCCGCGCCATGGCCGAAGCAGTGAAGTCGCTGCGCCCGGTGAAAGCGACGGCCGTCGCTCGCGTCGAGGCCGTTGCGAAACCCGCCCCCGCTTTGCAGCGTGAACCCGAGAGCAAATTCTGGAAGAAACTGCAGAAAAATGAGTTCACCGTTTGTGTGGAAATCGACCCGCCGAAAGGCATCGCCCTCGATCGCGTCTACGAGCAGGTCGACAAAATCATGGCCTCGCGCAAAGTCGATGCGATTGACATCAACAGCGGCGCCATGGCCCGCGTCGGCATGGACGCGCTGATCACCGCGGGCGCTCTCGAAGCGCGTGGCGTCGAAACCGTGCCGCACCTCACCACCCGCGACTACAACATCATCGGCCTGCAAGCCATGCTGCTCGGCGCATGGACCGTCGGCGGCGTTCGCAATGTCCTGGCCATCACCGGCGATCCCCCGTCCGTCGGCGATTACCCGGAGACCAGCGGCGTGTACGAAGTGGATTCCGTGGGACTGGTGAAAGTCCTGCATCGCTTGAACCAGGGCACCGACTGGGCCGGCAAGACGCTGGGCGGCGCAACAAATTTTGCCATCGGCGTCGCCGTGAACCCTGTCGCCGACGATCTCGACGGAGAAATCGCGCGCTTTCAAGCCAAAATCGAAGCCGGCGCGCATTTCGCCATGACCCAGCCGATTTTCGATCCTGAACACTGGTATGCCTTCCTGAAAAAACTCGGCGGCAAGCCGTCCATTCCCGTGTTGATTGGCATTTGGCCGCTCAACAGCTACAAACAAGCGCTGCGCCTCAACAACGAGGTGCCAGGAATCGTAATTCCGCAGCCTTTGCTGAAATCGTTGGAAGCGGCCGGCGCTGCCGCGCGCGACCGTGGCTTCGAGTGCGCTCGCGAAATGCTCACTTGGTCGCGCACGGAATTGGCCGGCGCGTACCTAATCCCGCCATTCAAGCGCTACGAAGAAGTCCTCGAGATTCTGTGATCAATTTTGAGGTTGATCCGGCTCGTCGTTTGCAAAAAAACACGGAGCTAGAAACTTAGAACCGCCTTCAGGCGGGTTTTTTCTTCCGAAACCACGGAATAAACGTGCTCGTCGTCCTCTGGTAGGCGCGATACTCCACTCCGCGCGTGCGGAGCGCTTGCGCTTCCGTCGCTGCAATCCCGGTGGGGCCGAGCAGAAAATACAGCATCAGTGCCGGGGAAATCAGCCCGAGCCAGCCCCGCGGCGAGCCCAGCGCGAAAATGGCGTAACTCACCCAGATCATCCACTCGAAAAAATAATTCGGATGCCGCGAATAGCCCCACAAGCCCTGGTGACAGGTTTTTCCCGTGTTTGCAGGATTTTTCCGGAATCGATTGAGCTGGGAATCCGCCACCGCTTCCCCGCAAATACTCACCAGCCAAATCGCTGCGCCAACCTTTTCCAGCCTGCCCAGCGGCGCGACCGTGTTGAGGCTGGTCAGCAAGAACGGCAACGACAGCACCACCGTCAGCAGCGCCTGAAACTCAAAGAAAAACAGGAAGCGCAGCGGCAGATTCGTCTTCCATTCCCGGCGCAGTTGGATGTAGCGCCCTTCCTCCGGCTTGCCAAGCAGACGCGAAAAAAGCAAATACACCGCCAGGCGCAATCCCCAAAAGCCCGCCATCGCCGCGATCGCCCATTTGCGCGCCGGATATCCCGGCCCTTCGATGCCGTAAAAAATCGCGAGCATCGCCAGCCCCGCGGCCCACCCCACATCGACAATAGCGGCGTTGCGGATGAGCAGATGAACGAGCCACAGCACGAACATCATGGCCGCGACAATCCCAAAGCCCGCCAGAGCGAGATGCAGGACGTCTGCTAGCATCGGGAAGCCCTTGCATCTTGCCTACGTTTGCGATTCTGCCTCAACAAGCACCTGAAGTTGCACCACAAATCCGCCCATCCTTCGCTCGGAATTCGCACACTAGCTTAGATAACTGCGCCGCTACTCAGTCGCGCAGACCGCTTGCTCCGGCGACCTCACTTGGCCTTCTCGACCGTGCTGGTGTGATCGTGAACAATGCGCCAGCCTTCCGGAAAACGCTGCCACACCAGAGAGAAAACTCCGCCGATATCACCCTGCGCCCGCGCCAGATGCCAATGTCCGAGCACCAGCGCAGCATCCTTGCCGAGAAAGTGGAATTCGAGACCGGAAAAATCAAGCTGTCCCATGGCCGCGCGATCGGGATAATTTTTCTTGTAACGCGCAAGCACGCCATCCCATCCCCGCGCAATTCCGCCGCTTCCAGAGAACGTCAAATCCGGAGAATGCCAGTAGCCCTCCAGAAACGCGTCGACATTGCCCTGGTTCCAATTATTCTGCTGCCCATCGAGAATCTTCGTAATCGCGGCGCGATCGCTCGCACGCTCCTCAAATGCTGCGCTCAACTTCGGGGCGTGCACAACCGAAGCAAAAAATCCCAGCAAGACCGCAAGGATCGCGATGATTCGCGAAATGCGCATTACGTGCCTCCAGCGTAAATCGTTGGGCAGGAGAATAGAGGAGCAGGCAGAAACGCGCAAGTACAAGCCTTCGCGGCCGGGTGCCTCATTAAGTTTCGTATTTTCATTGGATTACAAAGTTCTAGGCGGCTGGTACTGCGGGACTATTGGTCCGCTAGACCTGCAGGGGCAGACTTGTGCGTGCAAAGAGAAAGAGGCTGAGGGATGTTCGCCACTATGCTATTTGCAATCTCTATCGTGGCCTTGTCACAGTTCGCCGCCTACTACTGGCGAGCCATGCTGGCCGGAACTGCGGCCCAGCCGATCTCTGACCGCATCCTGGTTGCTGCCGGCGTGCAAAACGGCCAACTCATTGGCGAAAACTTTCACACGCTGCTGAGCATTCACGACCTGACACCCGAACTGCACTCCGGCGGCAGTAGCCTCTTTTCGGTTCGCGTCTACTACCGCATCATCGAGGCCATTGACTCCCTGGCTGGCCGCACCATGCCGGCGATTGCCGCGTGGAGCCAGCGCGAACTCGCTGTTTGCGCGCGCTACGCCGCGGTGCAGATCGACCGCCGTTGGCAAGCGAATCTCGATCTGGCCGCTTCGCTTCGCTCCTGCTAAGCCGGCGGGCTGTTCCTCGCAGTGCATTGTTTAATCCCGATCGAGCTTTCCGCGCAGAAACGTCACCGACGGTGGGCAGCGTAAATCCTGCCCCGATCTCAGGGATGCCTAAAACGCGGGTATTGTAACGTTTTAATAGAAGATGAACAGAATCGCTGGCCGAACTTCGTGCTTCCTGCTAGCGTTTGCAAAGCGTTAGTGCAAGCGGCGGGGAGACACCATGGCCACGTTTAAACTGATCGAATATGCGGAAGCCAGCCCAGAAGTTCGCGCCGTTTACGACGACATAATGGCCACGCGCAAGATCGACTGGATCAATAATTTCTGGAAGGGCATCGCGCACGACCCCGCGACGCTGAAGCGCACCTGGGAAAGCATCAAGCAGATCATGGCGCCGGGAGCGCTTGATGCGCTCACGAAAGAAATGCTCTACATCGCGGTCAGCGTGACCAATAATTGCTCCTACTGCATCGCCTCGCACACTGCTTCCGCTCGCAGCAAAGGCATGACCGACGCGATGTTTCACGAATTGCAAGCGGTGATCGGCATGGCCAACGAGACCAACAGGCTGGTTACCGGCTATCAAGTCGAGATCGACGAGCAGTTCAGAGCTCCCCTCGACAAATAAATCTTCTTTCCCCGAAAAACCTGTACCAACGGACAGTGTATGTTTCCCATGCAGTACGAGCGTACTATGGCTGGCCCGCTCGCGTCCGCAGGACAATAAAAAGGTTCGCGCGCAACTCTGAAACGGTAGAGTGCAGCCGAAACTTTTTCTCTCAAGCGAATAAGACATGCCCCCGACGCTTAAAGACAGCTCTACCCTTCCCACCTCTCCTGAAAACCCGGAGCGCGTTGCGGAGGGAGCATCGGCAGGCCAGCCAACCAGCAGTGCGCACCCGGTGACGCTGGAAGTGCCGGTCACGGTCAACGGCGCGCGGGCGGTGGAAGGCAGCGACAAGCGCGAACCATTTTCGGAAA
>CATPAM010000154.1 GCA_955651735.1 Candidatus Acidiferrales bacterium
CTTGATTTCCGGAGGGCGCGGAAGGCTGCGTTTCGGCGTGTTGGCCTGTTCGCGTTTTTCGTCTTCGAGAATCGTCTGGCAGACACCCACGCACTCGTTGCAGATATAGGCGCGCGGGTAGTCGGATGGCGAACTGATTAATTTTTCCACCTGCTCCTGGGTCTTGTGGCAGAAGGAGCAGCGCAGCGGTTCGTCTGTATTGAACTTTCTCACTGGCGTAGTGGCCTCACGCGGCCTCCGGTTGGGGGAGGACGGACATTCCTATCCTAGGCCCGAATGTTCCGCAGCAACACTTCCAATTCAACTCACTACTAACTTTTTGGAAACGCCGAAAGTCTCCTAGTGGTGCTTATAAATAATCTCGTCGATCAAGCCGTATTCTTTGGCCTGTTGCGCGGACATGATGAAATCCCGCTCCACGTCTTTCTCGATGCGCTCCATGGTTTGGCCGCTGTGCTGCGAGAGCAGCTTGTTGATCATGGTACGCATGCGCAGGATTTCCTTGGCATGCAGATCGATGTCCGTGGCCTGGCCGCCGAGACCGGAGAGCCAGGGTTGATGAATAAGGATGCGCGCGTTGGGCAGGGCGAAGCGCTTCTTGGGGGTACCGCCCGCGAGCAGCACAGCCGCGATGGAGGCAGCCTGTCCGACGCAGGTGGTGACGACGTCGGGCTTTACAAACTGCATGGTGTCATAGATGGCGAAACCGGCGGTGATGGAGCCGCCCGGGGAATTGATATAGAGCTGAATGTCGCGCTCGGGATCTTCGGCCTGAAGGAAGAGCATCTGCGCAGTGGCGAGGTTGGCGACGTGATCATCGATCGGAGTACCAATAAAGATGATGTGCTCTTTTAGGAGCCGCGAGTAGATGTCGTAGGCGCGTTCGCCGCGGCTGGTCTGTTCAACCACCATGGGTACAAGCGTTGTGGCCTGGTAAACCGGATCGTCGAAATTTTTCATGAGATTTTTTCGCGCTTAGGCCCGAACCACTGTTTCACTTTGAAGCTGCCGCGGCCACGGTGCGAATTCGGGAATTCTGCGCGAGCCAGTCGAGAGTTTTATCACTCCGTAGCTTAGCTTTCATCCTATCGAGGGTACCTTGCTTTGTCAAACGAGCACGAATCGCTTCAGCGGATTCGTTACTATGGGACGCAGCGTGCTCGAGTTCATGATTGAGTTCTTCGTCGGTGACGTCGATGTTTTCAGTGGAAGCGATGCGGTCGACAATCAATTCCGCTTTCACATCATCGGTAGCACGCTCTTGCTGGCGGCGGCGCAGGGTGACCCAGTCGATGTTTACGGCGCGGGGGTCGACTCCTTGCGCGGCCAGAGAGCGAACCACACGCTCCAGACGCACGTCCATTTGATGCTCGACAAGCGATTCTGGTACAGGGAAGTCGTGGAGCTTGACGATGGCGGCGAGAACTTTCTCGCGCAGGAGGTCTTTGTGGCGCTGATCGCGGGCGGCTTCGAGGCTTTGGCGAAGCTTGGTCTTGAGTTCGTCGAGGGAGCCCGCGTCGCTGACATCCTTGGCGAATTCGTCGTTCAATTCGGGCAATTTCTTGGTTTTGAGGCCGAGAACTTCGACGGCGTAATGATAGGTTTTGCCGGCGAGCTTGGCATCGGGATAATCGGCGGGATATTGGACGTCGAAATTCTTGTGCTCGCCGATGCTGGCGCCGCGAAGATTTTCGTTGAATGGCTCCATGGTTTCTTCGGCGCCGATGTGGCAGAGGACGCTGTCGGCGCGCAGGGGTTCGCCGCCGCCCTCGGGTGTGCCGACAAGCTTTAATTGCACGAAGTCGCCGTTTTCGACGGCGCGGCCCTCGACGGGAGCAAACGCCGCAGCGCGCTCGGTCATTTCCTGCAGGGCTTTGTCGACATCGTCGTCGGTGATGTCCATCACCGGCATTTCGAGATCGAGATCTTTGTAATTGGCGAGCTCGAATTCGGGAAGAACTTCGAAGACGGCGCGGAATTTGAGGGGCTGGCCTTCCGCGAAATCCAGCTTGTCGACCTGGGGCTGCGAAACAGGGGTTAGCTTTTGCTCGGAGACAGCCTTTTCGACGCGCTCGGGCACTAGAGACTGCACGACTTCGCCCTTGATGTCGTCGGCGAAGCGGCGGCGAATGAGGGAGACAGGAGCTTTGCCCGGGCGAAATCCAGGAACGCGGGCGACGCGGGCAAATTCCTTGGCGACGCGATCCATCGCTTTGGTAACTTCGTCGGCGGGAATCTCCAGGTCTAGTTCGCGGCGGCAAGTGGCTTCGGCCATCCTGAATTCCTTTCCTCGGGGAACTGCGTAAAGTGAGAGTTCGCGGGTCTCAACAGCGTCCGCCGGTCGGCAATACGCAAGCAAACCTTCTAGAAGAGGCGAGACAGGTGAGATTCACCCTGCAAGTCAAAAAACAAGTATAGGCGAGGCTTTTGACAGCGTCAATGAGCGACGGTTTCGGGGAGATTTGAGTAAAATGACCGACCGGTAGAGGAGGCCAAGGTGAAAAACAGTGCCATCCTGCTTCTGAAGTGTCCGGACCGCAAGGGACTGGATGCGGCGATCGCAGATTTCATTTACTGGCACGGCGGCGACATCCTTCACTTCGAGCAGCACCAGGCGGGGCAAGAGCGTTTCTATCTGGCGCGCGTCGAATGGGACCTGACGGGGTTTGAGTTCGATCTGAAGGATTTTCCGCAGTGGTTTAAGCCCATTGCGGACCAATTTTCGATTGAGTGGCGCATTACGCCTTCGCATTACCGGCCGCGCGTGGCGATCTTCGTTTCAAAGTACGATCATTGCCTGGTCGATCTGCTGTATCGACAACGGATCGGCGAACTCGCTTGCGAGATTCCGCTGATGATCAGCAATCATCCGGACGCCAAGCGCCACGCGGATTTTTACAGCATTGCCTACCACATAATTCCGGTAACGAAGGAAAGCAAGGCGGAGGCCGAGGCCCAGGAGATCGAACTGCTCGAAAAGAATAGCGTCGATTTGATCGTGCTGGCGCGCTATATGCAGGTGCTCTCGGCGGATTTCATCAAGCAGTATCCGCAGCAAATCATCAATATCCATCATTCGTTCCTGCCTGCGTTCGTAGGGGCGAAACCGCACCACCAGGCGTTTGAGCGCGGAGTGAAGCTCATCGGCGCGACGGCCCATTATGTCACGGAGGTGCTCGACGACGGGCCGATCATCGAGCAAGGAGTGACGCGCATCACGCACCGCGACGGGCTGGAGGACCTGGTCGAGAAGGGGCGGGATCTGGAGAAAATGGTGCTGTCGCGCGCGGTGCGCTGGCATATAGAGAACCGCATCCTGTTGTCGGCGAACAAGACGGTAATTTTCGAATAGCCCCGCCGGGGCGGCGACCTAGCTGCGGGTTAGTATGCGGCGGCTGGCGATTGCGGCGGCCGCCTTACAGGGTCAGCTGAAGCACACGACACCCGCACCGCGCTCGGCGCGGGCCGGTTCTCTGAATCCGAAAAATGCAAGAGCTGTGTTATTTAAGCATGACTTCGCGAGCTAGATGACTTGCCACAACTTCGCGTATGTCCTCACGTTTGCGGGCAGCGTCGTTCATCGCCTCCCGGGAGCCGTAATGCTTTCGGCAGTGGTGAAGCCCTTAGCAGCAAGTTGGTCGATGGCTGCCCAGTTTGGATACAGAATCGCGACTGCTACGTCCCAATCGCCGGGCTGATTCAAAACTGGATTGGTGTAATACTTGTAATCCACGATCAGGCCCTGCTTCTTCTGTTCATCCAAGACCGGTTTGGCGTGCTGGCGCACATCGTTCCAAAAAGCATCTCCCTGGGCAGGCTTGATGTGGAAATAGGTGACTCGCCAGACGGGGCCGACATTGTAGTTGGGGTTCTGCGCACGGGCACCGACAGCGCTCAGCAGCGAAATAACGAAGAGCGCGAATGACAAAGTTTTCCTCATATCGCCTCCTGACCTTGTCTGAAGAATTGGGCTGCTCCCTCGAGAGCCTGTGGGAATTGGCCGGACCGTATCATCGGGCAAACTGCGGGTCAACATCTCGAAGGTGCCCCACTCCCTTGGCCGGAGGAGCGAGCGCGGCGGTGAGGTCGGCGTGGAGCAGGCGATGGAAGAGGTGCTCGCCGGCTTCGCGGCGGACGGAGAGACGTCCGGCGACATAGGCGCGGGAGCTGAGGCCGCGCTGCACGGAATCGCAGATGGCCATGTCTTCGTCCTGAACTTTTTCGCTGACGGCGATGCTTTGGCGATTGTGCACGCCGGCGGCTTGGGTGATATCGGCGAAGTAGTAGTCGAAGATTACTGCGCACTTGTCGACGGCGAGAGGGACGACAAGATTGGTATCCATGACACCTTCGTAGGCGTTGATCATGAAGTTCGGATAGAGCCAGAGATAGAAAGCGCGGCCCTGGCGCGTGGCGGCGACGCCGGCGGCGGAATTGGAGTCGGAAGAGAGCGGGCTGGATTGCAGGCAGGCGCGCTCGAAATTTTCGATGGTGTATTGCGTGTACTCGATGACGCTGCTCAAGCCTTTGTGGGCGTGGGGGACGTGATAGCCGCCGTCGAGATAGTTGTCGACGTAGACCTTCCAATTGCAATTGAGAGTGTAGATGCGGCGATCGAAATACTGGAGCTTTTGCGCGAGTTGCAGCGGGGCGACGAGTTCCGGAACGGCGCCGAGGAATTTGCGAAGTGGGGCGGCTTGGGGATCGAGATTGACGAAGACGAAATTTTCCCAGGCGTCGACGCAGACGGGGACGAGGCCATTTTGCGCGCGGTCGAAATTGCAGACACCGTCGAACTCAACCATGCCTTTGAGGGCGCCGTCGATGCCGTAGGTCCAGCCGTGATAGGGGCAGCGGAACTGTTTGGCGCAGCCTTGCGCTTCGGTGACCACGGCGGCGGCGTGGTGGCGGCAGACGTTGTAAAAGGCGCGGAGTTGCGCGTCGTCGCCGCGGACGACGACGATGGGCTCGCCAGCGATGTCGGTGGTGAAGAAGTCACCATTTTTGCGGACTTGATCGAGGCGGCCGGCGACTTGCCAGGTTTTTGCAAACACGGCCGCGCGCTCCAATTCGTGGATGCGCCAATCGCGATACCAGGGCGCGGGAATCGTGGAGGCTTTCTCCAGCGGATCGGCGGGGTTGTACAGGTTCAAGATTTCGCGGACGCTTTGGTTCATGTGGCTCCTCGACGCGGGTGAGGAACACTTCATACCGCGAAAGTGGCGAGGGGAGAAGCGGAAAGTGGAGGGGCCCTGGTTTGGTTAGGTTTTAGATCATGGTGCAGTGTCGGGAACTGGGTTGGTTTAATCACGCCAAAATGGACTTCTAGGATTTGCGAACGGACGATGATTAGTATCCTAACTTTTTATCCACTACATTCAACAGCGGCTCTCCCCGGCGGAATCGTTGGAATTGAGCGATGAAGAAGCGCATGGCGTTGTCCAGCCAGTCGGGTGTGTGGTCCGCGCAATGAGGAGAGAGTAGGACGTTTTCCAGCTTGTAGAAAGGATGCCCCGTTGGAAGCGGTTCTTCCGCGAAGACGTCCAGCGCAGCTCCTTTGATCCGGTGTTCTGAAAGCGCCTTGATCATTGCGCGTTCCTCGATCACGGGACCGCGGCCGACGTTGATGATTACGGCGCTTGGCTTCATGGCCGCGAATTCCGCCTCGCCAATCATTCCGTGTGTCTCGGCGTTCAACGGAGCCGACACGACAATGTAATCACAGCGTGACAGCATCTCGATGAGGTGATCCGGGCTGTAGATTTGATCCGCAAGCGGGTCGGAATTGCTTTTCGGCGGGACATGCCGCTTGACCGCCAGAACCTTCATTTCCATTGCCCGGACTCTTGTAGCAACCGCGCGACCGATGTCGCCGTATCCGACGATACCGACGGTTTGGCCCGAAACGGGCAGCACGTCAAAGGGTTCCCAGACGCCCGCCATTTGGTTGCGAATCATGCAGCGAAAATCTTTGGCGAAATAGAGGATGGCGCCGAGAGCAAACTCTCCAAGCGAGGGGCTGAACACGCCGCTCCCGTTGGTCATGGTGACGTCGTTTGCGATGAGTTCGGGGAAAAGCGTCCGCTCCAGGCCGGCCGAGCGAGAATGAATCCAGCGTAGCGCGTGCGACATCAGGAACACTTCACGGATTAGCGAAAGCGATCCGGACCAATTGAAAATGACCTCGGCGCTGCCGGCGGCATTTTGGAAGGCGCCCGGTGAGTTTCCGATTACCACACTAGCGGTCGCGTGCAGCTCGTCGAGCATCGAGAGCTGC
>CATPAM010000155.1 GCA_955651735.1 Candidatus Acidiferrales bacterium
ATCCCGGATCGCCCGCTTCCCACAGACGGTCGCGCTGCGCAAACTTCTCCGGGGCAAACGTCGCCAGCCCCAGCAGGTAGTCCGAGCCGTACTCGATCATATTTATTCCCAGGTCGTTGCCCGTATAAATCTGAAAGTCCGGCCGCTGGGCATCGCGCAGCGCCAGCCGTCCCAGCTCCACCATGCGGTCCAGCGAAGAATGCTTCATCCCCACAAGCTCCGGAATATCCATCAGCCGCCGCACCATTTCTTCATCGAAGATTTCCCCGTTCGGCGCGAACATCGGCCCCAGCTCGAACGCCAGCACGCGCGGAAATTCCCGGCAAATCGACCGGTACGCCGCCGCCTTTTCCTCCGCGGATTTTCCGTGCAGCCGCGCGGTCTGAAACAAAATCGGAATCCCGCCGAATTCGGCAATGCGCTCCATCTCGCGCCGGTACAGCGCCACAACATCGCCGCTTTGTCCCTCGATGTACGCGCCGGCCACAAACGGCACTCCCACTCCCAGCGCCTCGCGCGTCCGGCGCAGCACGTCCTGCTTCTCCGCATCGCTCAGATAGTTCACGTACCCTGTGTCCATGTTCACCGCGTTCATCAACCCGGCGCGTTGCGTCACTGCCAGGTGCCGCTGGAACGCATCGACCGCAACGCGTCCATCCGATTCAAACGGCAGCAACGCCGCCGCAATCCCCTGTACCTTGCGCCGCAATTTTCGCCGTTCGATCATCGCTTCGACATTCATTCAGCAGTCTCCGGCCGCGCGCGCTTTGCCTTCAGCGCGTTCAACTGCACGGCCATCGCGGAGCTTTTGTAATGACTGTCCAGCGGATAGCAACCCGATGGCAAACCGTTTCGCGGAGCCGTCGTGCAGTCGCTGAACGTTCTACAAATTCTCTTGTGCTGCACCGCGCCGCGCCGTGCAGCATCCAGAAAGATTTCCGGATATGTTAAAACCATCCGCCCCAGCCCCACCGAATCCACCCAATCCCCGCGCAGCGCGGCCTGCGCCACTTGCGGCAGAAAATCCTGCAAATAACTGTACGCTGTGCCCACAAAAAGCAAATTCGGAAATCGCCGCTTCAATTCTCGCGCCGCCTCCATTTGCCGCGCCACGCCCACCAGCGGATCTTCCGGCGGCTGGTATCCGTCCGAAGGCGGATATAGCGCTGGCCGCTGAATATGCGGATTGTAATAAGGACTTCCCGCCGTCACATTCACCAGAAAAATATGCAGCGACTCGAGCAGAGACAAAAACTGAATCGGCTCCGCGAGATCCGGCTGCGTCGGGTCGCCGGCGTTCACGCCAAATCCCCAGCGATACGGAAGCAAATCGGCATGCGGCTCCGGAATTCCCGGACCCAATTTTCCATTGGCGGATTGCGCCGGATCGGGGCAGAACGGCACAGTGTCAAACGCGGAGACGCGCACGCCAATTTTCAGTTGCGGCGCAGCCGCGCGAATTCCCTGCACCACCTCGCGCAGAAATCGCGTGCGATTCTCAAAACTTCCGCCGTACTTCCCTTCCCGCGTGTGCGCGCTCAGAAATTCGTGCCCCAAATATCCGTGGCAATGCTTGATGTCGACAAAATCAAAACCAAGGTCTGACGCGATACGCGCCGCGCGATGGAACTCCTCGATGATTCCGCCGATTTCTCCATCCGTGAGCAGCGGAAAATCGTGCGGCAACCCAAGCCGGCGATCCAGAATCGGATGACGATACAAAATACGCGGCTCCACGCTCTGATGCGAATTCGGTTTGCAGTAGCGCCCCGAATGCGTAAGCTGCAAACCAATCAGCAATCCCGCATCCGAACCCGCCGCCTGCTTGTGCTCCGCAATCAGTGCCGCGCGCAACTGCGCCAGCCCCGCGCACGTGTGCTCCGCAATCATCAACTGATTAGGATTCGCGCGGCCGCTGTGCGAAACGGCGACGGCTTCGCCGCCCCAAATTAATTTCGCGCCGCTCTGCCCAAATCGCCGCCAGCGCCGCAGCGTATTTTCCGTCGCATTGCCGTCCGCAGTTCCGTCCCAGCCTTCCATCGGATTTATGCTGATGCGATTTCCGATTTTGATTTCGCCGCGCGCCAGCGGCGAAAACAACGGCGACTCCGCCGCGCGCAGAATTTCGCGGTCGCAGGGAATTCGCAATTGCAGCGCGCGCAAATGTTCCGCGAACTGCGAAACATCCTTGACGCTGCCGAGGCGCAGAATTTGCTAAAAGGTCACGCAGCGTTTCATCTATAAGTATGCTTCATGCAGCTTCCCGGATGATCGTGCAGTTTTTTTCCATCTTGGCTTTGGGCTTTCCAGCTTGACAAACAGAGCGATGCTAAAAGATTCTTTGGGCCGATGTCGAGGGACATCTGAACAGTAGCGGACTGATTGGAAGCAGCGACGGAGCCCGCCTCACTTCGGGGCTCAGGGCAAGCAGAAGGCGGGCGCTACACGCAACAATGGCGATGCTTTGCGGCGATGCTCTGCGCCGGCGGAGGAGGTCGCGATGACGATGACTCGACGTGAAATGTGTATGTTGCTGCCTGCGGCGGTACTGCCGGCTGGAGCGGTCCCGATGGCGGAAGCGAGCGAGCAAGATGGTTCATTGCCGTCGGCCAGCTATCCATTTGAAAAGCTGACCGTGCGGACCGCAGCCAGCGGCGCGCAGATACGTAACATCCTGAAGGGCAAGCTGGCTACCGGCGAATCGATTGAAACGCATGAAACCACCTTGCCGCCGGGAGGCATGCCGCATGCGCCGCACCATCACTCCCATTCGGAGATGTGGCTAGTGCGCGAAGGCACGCTGGAACTGACGGTGAGTGGCATGAGTTACCAACTGGGGCCGGGCGGGCTTGGCTTTGTGCGCTCGAATGAAGAACACGGCGTCAAAAACGTGGGCACTACGCCGGCGAATTATTTCGTGGTCGCGATCGGTCCGGGCGCAGGCTCCGTGTAAATTTCAGAGAATCATTCAAAGGGGAAAAGATGAGCGGAATGCTAAAGAAAGCGCTGTTCGTGTTACTGCCGATTTCGCTGCTGAGTGGAGGCGCGAAGGCGCAATCGAGTTACGACTTGCGGTCGCCGAACAACCGAGTGGAGATCAGGATTCGCACGGCGAATGGCATTCGCTATGACGTGCTGCTGGGTGGGAGAGCGATCCTGCCGGATTGCACCCTTTCGATCGACGTGGATCACAAGAAGCTGGGCGCGGAAGCGAAGGTCATGAAGCACAAGGAAAGCAGCCACGATCAGGTGCTCGAGCCGGTGGTGCGGCAGAAATTCGCGAAGATTCGCGAGAACTACAAGGAGCTGCGCCTGGATATGGACGGCGGCTACGCGGTCGTGTTTCGCGCTTTCAATGAGGGAGTTGCGTACCGACTGGAAACCTCTCTGCCGCAAGCGGAGGTGAAGATTTACGGCGAAGAGATGAACCTGAATTTCCCGAGCAACTACGTCGTCTACTATCCGGAGGAAGAGAGCTTTTTCTCGCACAACGAGCGCAAGTATTTGCCGCGGCACTTGTCGGCGATCGAGCCCGCATTTATTGCAACGCTGCCTGCGGTTGTGGATGTCGAGAACGGTGCGAAGGTCGCCATCGCGGAGTCGGATGTAGAGGAGTATCCGGGGTTGTGGCTGCGCGGCACGAGCGGCAACGGGCTGGCCGCGACGTTCCCTCCGTATCCGCTGAAGGAAAAACTGGAACGGGATCGCGATGTGCGCGTGGTGGAGAGCGCCGACTACATCGCGGTGACCAAGGGCACGCGGACGTTTCCCTGGCGCATCATCGGCATCGCGGAAAAAGATGGCGACCTGCTGACGAATCAACTGACGTGGCTGCTGGCCAAGCCTTCGCAAGTGCAAGAAACTTCGTGGATCAAGCCGGGCAAAGTGGCGTGGGACTGGTGGAACGACTGGAACGTCTATGGCGTTGATTTCAAGGCCGGCGTGAACACGCAGACGTACAAGTACTACATCGATTTCGCGGCGAAGTACGGGATTCCGTACATCATCCTGGATGAGGGCTGGTACAAGCTGGGCAATGTGCTGGACGTGGTGCCGGAAGTGAACATGGAAGAGCTAAGTGCCTACGCTAAAGAAAAAAATGTCCGGATAATTTTGTGGGTGATCTGGAATTCGCTGGACGATCAGCTGGACAAGGCGCTGGATCAATACGCAAAGTGGGGAGTCGCTGGAATCAAGGTTGATTTCATGCAGCGCAGCGATCAAAAGCTGATCAACTACTATCACAAAGTCAGCCGCGAGACGGCGAGGCGGAAGATGTTGGTGGATTTTCACGGCGACCAGAAGCCGGCGACGATGACGCGCACGTGGCCGAACCTGATCAGCACGGAAGGTGTGCGCGGAATGGAGTGGAGCAAGTGGAGCGCGGAGACCGACCCGGATCATGATGTGACGCTGCCGTTCACGCGCATGGTGCTGGGGCCGATGGATTACACGCCGGGGGCGATGCTGAACGCGCAGAAAAGCAGTTTCCGGGCGATTGGGAATCGTCCGATGAGCCAGGGGACGCGCTGCCACCAGCTTGCGATGTACGTGGTTTTCGAGAGCCCATTGCAGATGCTTTCCGACAGCCCGTCGAATTATTTGCGGGAGCCGGAGATGATGGAGTTTCTCGCGCCGGTTCCAACCGAGTGGGATGAAACGAAGGTGCTCGATGGCAAGATCGCCCAGTACGTTGCAGTGGCGCGACGGAACGGCAAGGATTGGTACGTGGGAGCGATGAGCAACTGGTCGCCGCGGGAGCTGGAGATTGATTTTTCGTTTTTGCCGGAAGGCAACTTCACACTGCAAGCGTATCAAGACGGCGTGAACGCGGATCGCATGGGCAGCGACTACAAAATGAGCAAGACCCAGGTCAATCGCGGGACGAAGTTGAAAGTTAAATTGGCGCCGGGCGGTGGGTGGGCTGCGCGAATCACACCTTAGGATTTTTTGTAGAGACCCTCTCCTGCAATTCGGACTTGCGGGATTCTGCTCGATGTCGTTTTGGCGGCCACAGCCAAGATTCATCGCATGCAAAATTCGCATGCGATGGGGCAGAGTTTGGCTGTGGCACAGGTGAGGTACTCATGGCTCATCCGCAACTGGATTTGAGTGGCAAGACGGCGGTGGTGATTGGCGGGACCAGCGGCATTGGGCTAGCGCTTAACAAAGGCTTGGCGCTGGCGGGAGCGAACGTGGTGCCTACCAGTCGGCGGGCGGAACTGGTGCGCAAGGCTGCGGAAGAGATCAAAGCGTTAGGTAGGCGGTCGCTGGCGCAGGCCTGCGATGTCACGGATGAGGCGAGCATCAAAAAACTGCTCGCGGCGGTGCTGAAGGAATTCGGCAGCGCGGAGATCCTGGTAAATTGCGCGGGACGCACGAAGCGCACACCTACGCTGGAGGTTCCAGATGCGGAATGGAACGGAATTCTGGACACGAACCTGAACGGAACGCTGCGGGCTTGCCGTGTGTTTGGGCGGCACATGATCGAACGGGGCTACGGGCGCATCGTCAACATTGCTTCGCTGGCTTCGTTTGTGGCGCTGATGGAGGTTGCGGCGTATTGCGCGAGCAAGGCAGCAGTGGCGGCGTTGACAAAATCGCTGGCGATTGAATGGGCCACGAAGGGAGTTTGCGTCAACGCGATTGCGCCGGGAGTTTTTCGCACGGAGTTGAATGCCGGGCTGCTGGATGGAACGGAGCGGGGGAAGGAGTTCCGGTTGCGGACGCCGATGCGGCGGTTCGGGCAATTGGATGAACTCGCGGGAGCGGTGGTATTTTTGGCTTCGGATGCGGCGAGCTATGTGACCGGGCACGTGCTGGCGGTGGATGGGGGATTTTTGGCGAGCGGGGTGAATCAGTAGGGTGCAAGGGTTTAAGAGTTTAAGAGTAGATTCGTACGCCTGGGTAATTGGGGTGCAGCATGCTGCGCCCCAACAATGCGTCGGCGGCTCATGCGCTTTCCTTTGCTGCGGCCGAGGACAGTTTGGCGCGGGTGCTGGCTATGATTCCGAGGAATTTGCGGGCGGTTTCTACGATTAGTTCGGGCTTGTTGGATTTTAGGGCTTCGGGTTGGACTAATTCGCCGCCGATGCCGAGGGCGGCGGCGCCGGCTTCGATGAATTCGGCGGCGGTGGAGAGATTGACGCCGCCGGTGGGTACGAGCGGGACCTGCGGCAGCGGGCCCTTCAGCGCTTTGATGTACTTGGCGCCACCGACTTGACCGCACGGGAAGACTTTGACGAGGTCGGAGCCGGCGGTCCACGCTTCGATGATTTCGGTGGGCGTCAACGCTCCGGCCATGATGAGCTTCGATTCGCGCACGGCAAGCTCCACGGTCGCGCGATTGAAACCGGGGCTAACGAGAAACTGGGCGCCCGCGTCGAGACAGCGGCGCGCGTCAGCGGCGTTCAGCACAGTTCCCGCACCGATGAGAATTTCCGGACCGGCGCTTTTTGCGAGCTCGCCAATGACTTCGATGGCGCCGGGACAGGTCATGGTGATTTCGACGATGGGGATACCGCCCTTGCAGACGGCCTCGGCGGCGATGTGCGCTTCACGTTGAGAGGATGCGCGGACCACCGGTACGATTCCGATTTCTTCGATTCGACTGCGAACCTCTTGCTTATCCACTTATGAGCCTCGTTTAACGAAACTGAATTTCAGCGGGCGATGCGTGCGCCGACACCTTTCATCACTTGCAGGATTTCCTGAAAGGTGACCATCGAGGTGTCGCCGGGCGTAGTCATGGCCAGAGCGCCGTGGGCGGCGCCGCATTCGACGGACCACTGCGGATCTTGCCCGGCGAGGAAGCCGTATATGAGGCCGGAGGCGAAGGAATCGCCACCGCCGACGCGGTCGAAGATCTCGAGATTTTCGCGGTTCCTGGCTTGATAGAACTTGCCATCGTAGTAGCAGATGGCGCCCCAATCGTTCAGCGTTGCGGTTTTGGCCTTGCGCAGCGTGGTGGCAACGACCTGGAACGG
>CATPAM010000156.1 GCA_955651735.1 Candidatus Acidiferrales bacterium
CACGCTCGGTCGGCGGGCCTTGCTGCCCATGAATGAGGGTTTCTCAGGCACAGCCAGGACCAACGCCGCCCCTCCGCCGCACCGTAAGTTTGCACCGAGCAAGCCAGTAATGATGCGCGAACACCGCTGGTTTTGCAAACTATTGGGAGGAAATTGAAGTTGCACTGGGCCCTGCCGCGCCGCTGTTTGCCCACTGATCGTCTCGGAGCTGTACCTGACGCTGCCAATATCATAGATAGGTATTGACACACAAGTATTATAATTTATACTGTAGATTAGTTGGTTGTCCTTGGTAAGTCGCTTTCAAAGAGCCGAGGACGAGGTGGTAGGCAAGAGCATGGCGCGCAGGGTATCAGGGACGGCATCGAGCCTCGCTAGGCAGTTCGCTCCCTGCGAGCCCATCGGCGAGCCGCGTGACTTGCTGAACGCACTTTTCAAGAGCTCTACGGTGGGTGTTGCCATTTGCGACCGGCAACTCCGCTATCGGGCTGTCAACGATGCTCTGGCCTCTATGAACGGCGTTCCTGCCGAAAAGCATTTCGGAAAGACAATACATGCCGTTCTAGGGCGCGCAGCCGCCAAGATTCTACCCGCCTTCGAGCACGTATTTGCTACCGGCGAGCCCCTTTCGAACTTCGAACTAACTGCGGAATTGCCGTCACGGCGGGGAATAGGTTACTGGAACGAAAGCTACTTCCCAATCAAGGATCATACCGGCCAGGTCCTTCGCGTCGGCATCTTGGTTCTGGAGCTGACAAAAAGCAAGGAGCTCGAGGCGGCGTTGTTACGTCTAACCGACAAATTGGCGCGGATAACGGCGGCGCTGCGCAACAAGCCACGTCCCCGCGAGTCCCCGGATCTCGGTTGCGCCGGTCCTGCGGGGCTGCTGGAAGGCTGCCTTTCCGAAGCGCGCGGAATTTCACAGTTGCTTTATGACTCTCCGCCCTCCGCCGCTGTTCGGCACGACCTTGCCAGCGGGCAGTCAATCGCGGCCGGGCCGGAATACCTCAGTCCGCTATCTTCGCGCGAGCGAGAGGTCGTCACGCTTCTGGCCATTGGCAAGACGAACAGGGAAATAGGTTCGAAACTGTTGATCAGCACAAGAACGGTGGAGAGTCACCGCGCTAGAATCATGCTCAAGCTCGATCTTCATTCCCTCAGCGACCTCGTTCTCTACGCCGTCCGCAGCCACCTTATTCAGGCTTGATCTCCAATCAAGTTTCGCTTGCGCTTCGGCATCGGAAACCCCTCCGTAATACTACGGATGTAAATTAGCGCTATTGACCCGTGCCGACGCACATAGCCAAGATTCGCCCCGCAAGGAGCCCCCGCCCATGGAACACTATCTTGTTTGCGGTAACCCCTCTTGCCGTTTCGTCCTCGATTTGCAGGAAGTGCGAAAGCCTCTCCGCCGGGCGGAGTGGGTGTTTCATGAATGTCCGGAGTGCGGCTCGCAATGATCGGCTACGTGCCCGTTCTGCGCCGAACCCTTGAGCGTTATGTGGCGCGCCCACCACGCGATCTGCGCTCACTGCCATGGCCAGTTTCACACGCCCGCCGCGGCGTAGCACGCCCTCGCGGGGTCAGCGGTGCCATCCCGGTAATGCCGCCGCTAGGGGTGTGCGCTTAAGCAACCACCTTCACCCCACAGAATCGCTACCCACGCGTCCAATTCTTCGCTACACTCACCCACCTATGTCTCACCTATCACGCCGCAACTTGCTGAAAACTGTTATTTCTGGAGCCACTATGGCTGCGCTTCCATCTTTATCTTCGTCTTCATCGGCCGAACAGAACACCCCCGTTCAACGCAAGGGACAAATCCGCCAATCCGCATCGCGCTGGTGCTATCAGTCTATTCCGCTCGAAAAACTCTGCGCGTACGGCGCCGAGATCGGACTAAAGGGCATCGACCTGCTGAATGTCGAGGAGTGGGAAGTGCCCCGGCGCTACGGCCTGATTTGCAGCATGGGCTACGCAGGTGGCGGGGAGATTGCCACCGCCCTGAATCGCGTGGAGAATCACGCCAAGATTGAAGAGGCTTTTCGCAAGAACATCCCGCTAGCCGCAAAATTCGGCGTACCCAACGTCATCACGTTTTCGGGGAATCGCGCCGGTATGTCCGACGAAGAAGGCGCGAAGAATACCATCGTGGGACTGAACCGGCTGAAGAAAATCGGCGAAGACAATGGCGTGACTATCTGCATCGAGTTGCTCAACAGCAAGGTCGACCACAAAGATTACATGTGCGACCACACCGCTTGGGGTTTGCAGGTGGTGCAAGCGGTGAACTCGCCGCGCGTCAAGCTCCTCTACGACATCTATCACATGCAGATCATGGAAGGCGACCTGGTCGCTACCATCCAAAAGAACATTAACTGGCTCGGCCACTTCCACACCGGCGGAGTTCCGCATCGCCACGAACTCGACGGCACGCAGGAAGTGCAGTGGGACGGCGTCATGCGCGGCATCGCTGCCACCAACTATCGCGGTTACGTGGCGCACGAGTTCGTGCCCACGCGCGACCCGCTAACCTCGCTGCGCCAAGCCGTCGACCTCTGCGACATCTAATTGGACGCTGGCGCGAGCAAGCCTACATTTCGTAATCGAGCTCTGCGGCTACTTTTAGCAGCGGCATTAGCCAATCGACCAGCTTCTGGTGTACCGGGTGCGGCGAGTACGCATCCAACGCGGCTTTGTCCCGGAATTTCATGACGCCGCCATGTGTGAATCCCTGCGAACGCGGTGAAATGTTAGTGCTGTAGCTAGTCTCGAGCAGCCCCGGTACTTGTCCCTGCAAGGCGCGAATCTCGCGCGCCGCCCGGTCCTTCATTTCCGCCGTAACGTTTGGATGCCATTGAAACAAAAACGTATGAATGTACATGTTCCGCCGCGCTCTCCGTCTGGAATCTACTTACAGATCGACCCGAGTATCGCACGGAAGCCGCGATATAAGCATTTGCCAGGGTCATTTGTTCTTCGACAGGGTCTCGATCTGCTCTTTCGCCCACAGGTCGTCGGGATGAAGTTCCAGGACTTTGCGGTAGTCGGCAATGGCTTTGTCGAGCTGGCCGTTGGCTTCATGGGTCATGGCCAGCATGTGGTAGGACCAAACCGAATCGGGGTGATCGGCGGCGAAATTCAAATCCATGATGGCCAGCGCGTCGGCATTCTTCCTTTTAACGAGGAGCGATTCCGTGAGCTGGTTTAGAGATGTCTCGCCGAAATCCTATTGTCCGCTGCCATAATATTTTCCGCGCAGCTCATGGTACAGCGCGATGGTTTTCTCAAGGCCGTTCTTCTCCAGAGTCTCGGCAAGAACGGTGTTGAGCGGCTGGGGTTGTGTCAAGCCGTGGTGGCAGGTGACGCACTGCACCTGGATCGCCGTGCTGCTGGACGGCGTCTTGACCACTTTGCTGATGTAGTCGTCGTGGCGGCAACCATCTGCAGCATGACCCGCGCGGTTTTCTTGGCATCTTTGTCGTCGGCTGGGAAGTCCAAGTCTTTTTCCGGCGCCTTTTTTTCGACGTGGCAATGATCGCAACGCACGCCGAGCGCGAACGCAAAACGGCGCATGGTGGATTCCGGCTCGCGCTTTGAAATGTCCTTGGGCAGCACCTTCAGATTCGTGAACTTGTCGGGGAACTGCGTAGACGACGACGTTGTTTACAGCGTGTCCTTGCGCATCCTTGCCTTTGAAGGTGGAGGTGCGCGTCTTGCCGTCATTCGAGACCACCGACGTCACCGTCATCACCGTTTTGCCGTCTTTCTTCTGCGTGGACTGAATGGTGCTGGCCTTGACGCGCTTGACGGACACCGTGTCGCCAACAGGAAAACCTGTTGCTGGATAATCCTTGCCATCGAACTTGGCATCGTACTGCACGTGCGTGGGA
>CATPAM010000157.1 GCA_955651735.1 Candidatus Acidiferrales bacterium
CTTATCGAGCGCACCCTCCAGCTCCAGGATCATTCGCTTCGCCGCAACAATGTTCACGTGGATTTTCAGCCGCAATCCGATTTGCCGATGGTCATCGGCGATGCCAATCAGTTGATCCAGGTTTTCTTGAACCTCATCAGCAACGCCGAGCACGCCATTCGCGAAGTTCGCGAGACCGGGCGTGTGCAGATCCGTATCGGGCGCGTCGGCGGGCACATTTCGGTCACCGTTCAAGACGATGGCGTCGGCGTCTCCCCGGAAGCGCTTCCCAAACTTTTCGATCCTTTTTACACCACCAAGCGTCCCGGTGGCGGCACCGGCTTGGGTTTGAGTATTTGCATGTCTATCGTTCGCGAACACGGCGGTTCCATCGACGCGGAAACTCTGCCAGCCGGCGGCTCGGCATTCACGGTATATTTGCCAGTTGCCCCGCCGGAACTGTCCGACACGCAGCTTGATGCTGGAATATCGTCCGCCGAGGCTGCGTCTCGGGTGGGAGACATTCTAAACGGCCGCTCCATACTGGTTTTGGACGACGAGGAAAGTATCCGCATGTTGCTCGAGGAAGGCCTCTCCGCTCATGGCATGCGTGTCGACTGCGCGGCAAATTCCCAGGAAGCGATGGACTTGGTCGGCCATCGCCCCTACGACCTGGCCCTGTGTGATGTGAATCTCTCCAACGGCGGTCAGGGGCCAAGCGGCCGCGAAGCGGCTCTTCAAATCGTCGCGTCCTCGCGCAGCGCCACAAAACCAGAAGTGGTCTTCATGACCGGAGACCTGGTCGAAGACGACGGCAGCGGCGGCCACATTCACCAATTGCAGAAGCCGTTTCGTATCTCGGACGTTCTAAGCGCGCTTCGCGAGGCGCTTTCGCCCAGACCCGTCAAAAAGTCGCAAGAGTAGTTGCTGCGAACCCTCGCTCAGCGATTGAAGCGACACTCCTGCTCAGTTTGGGCGCACCCGGCGATTCCGGTATGATTTGAGTCTGTGAATCTTGTCCTGAATGAAGTGGAAGCCAGAGTTCTCGGCGCTCTTTTGGAAAAGGAAATCACCACTCCGGATTACTATCCGCTCTCCCTCAACGCTCTGGTCAACGCGTGCAACCAGAAATCCAATCGCGACCCGGTCATGAATCTGGAGGAAGACTCCGTTCGTGCGGCTTTGCGCGCGCTGCACGACAATTCTCTGGCGCGTTCGGTCAGCGCCGCCGACAGCCGCGTCACGAAATACGAACATCGCCTTCAAGAAGCCTTCAACTTCGACCGCCGCGAAGCGGCCACCTTCTGCGAACTGCTGCTCCGCGGCCCGCAGACCCCTGGCGAGTTGCGCAGCCGCGCCGAGCGCATGCATCATTTTGATGATTTGAGCGAAGTGCAATCCGCGCTGCAGCGCTTGATGAGCCGCCAGCCGCCCCTGGTCAAGGTGCTCGCCAGGCAGCCCGGCACAAAGGAATCCCGTTACGTCCATCTTTTGTCAGAAGATGTAGAGCCCGCGAGCTCGTCAGTCGTTCACGAAACGCCGGCGGTTACCAGCCGGGAAAACGCTGACAAGTTTTCTCGCTTGGAGTCGGAAGTCGCCGAATTACGCAAGGACGTTGCGGATCTGAAGCAGCAATTCGCAGCCTTCCGGAAGCAATTCGATTAGATTCCGTCTTACTGCGCCGGCGCGCTCGACGCTGCCAGTACGTCCAATCCCGCGAGTTCCGCACGCAAACGGGCCGCTTCCGCACGGTACTTGTCCGCTTCCATGCGCAACTTCACGGCGCCCATCGCTGGGGCAGTCGCACCCGCGCCGGGCTCTGCCAGGCTCTCTTCCAGCCGCGCATCCATTTCCAGATCCACAATCTGCCGTTGCAAATTTGCGATCCGCACGCGCCGTGTGGCCTGCGCCTCCGTCGCCTGCTGAGCTGCCGCGCTTGCTGCCTGCCATAGCTCTGCGTCCGCGCCCTGCAGCCGTTCCGACAGCGCCTTCAAATTTTCAATCGCCGTCTTGTTTCCCTGTTCTGCTGCCATGCGATACCACGCCAGCGCCTGCGCAAGATCCGCTTGAATCCCCAGCCCGTACTGATTCATATACCCGAGCTGATTTTCCGCGTTCGAGTTTCCTTGCCCCGCTGCTTTGTAATACCAGGTTTCTGCCTGTACATAATCTGCTTCCACGCCCATCCCATGCTGATACAAATAGCCGATATTTTCCTGCGCGTTAGGATTCCCTTGCGCCGCGGCCTTGTAATACCAGTCCAGCGCTTGCACGTAGTCCTGCTCCATTCCCAATCCCAACTGCGCCATATACCCCAGTTGGTTCTGCGCGTTTGAGCATCCGTGTTCCGCGGCGCGCTTGTACCACTCCCGCGCCTTTTCATAGTCCCGCGCGCCTAGGAATCCGCGCTGAAAAAAGTAACCGACCTCTTCTTCCGCGTCCGGCTCGCCCTGCTCGGCGGCTTTGCGAAACCATTCCAACGCCTGTGAATAATCCAGCCGCCCGCCTTTGCCGGTTTCGTACAGCATCCCGAGGTTGTATTGCGCTAGCGCGTTTCCTTGCACCGCTGCCTTACGATAGAAAGTCATCGCCCGCCCATACGACTGCGGCATGCCCAGCCCGCGCTCGTACATCGTTCCCAAACGGTTTTCTGCCGCCGCAAGTCCTTGATCCGCCGCTTTCTCGTACAGCACCAGAGCTTGGTCATAATCCTGTTGCACACCCAGGCCGCGATAGTAGTGATTCGCCAGCGTGAACTGCGCCGAGCTATTGCCATCCTCCGCAGCCCCGCGCAGCAGCGCCAGCTCCCCCTCGCGCTCTTGTGCTGGCCCCGGCGCTGCGCAACTAAGCAGTGCCAGTGCCGCGACGCCGGCCACCGCCATGCCTCGCAACCATTTATTCCGTTTCAAGGTCGATCCCCCAGACTTCCAGGCGGGTTGTTGGGAAGGCCGTCGATCCTCATTCTCACTGTAACTTCCTTATTATCAGTAAGTTATAGGAGAGCTGCCCCGCGCCCAACTCGCACCGGTGCGCAGCCTACCGACCCGGGCAGCGTCAAGCTATAGACCAGCAGTACCGAAGTCATGTCGATGTGCCCAAACCCGCAATTTGCGCCGACCGGCCATAGTCATCGAATCGTTTAGAATTTTCCGAGGATGGCCAGGCCGTTCTGAAGGCCTGGCCATTTTCATGCTAGAGAGGAGGCGATCGAAGAAGACTCGTGTGTGTGTGGAAGAAATGGGTTACTGAACGCAGCAACACAAGGACGTGAGTCGCTAAACGATGGCGATAAGGTGCGGCGCTAGGTAAGCGGCGACCAAGACGACGCTGTGGCGCGTCGCCGGTTTACTCGTGGCGCAACGCCACCAAGGGATCCACGCGCGTGGCCCTCCGCGCCGGAACAAAACACGCGGCCAAGGCCACCGCCGCCAGCAGCGCGGAAATTCCTGCGAATGTAAGCGGGTCTGTCGGCTTCACATCAAACAGCATCGTCTCTAAGAATCGCGTTAGCGCCAGCGAGCCGGCCAAGCCCGAGGCCAAGCCGAAGGCCACAATCAGCGCGCCTTCTCCCACCGCAATTTTCAATATGTCGCCGCGCTGCGCTCCCATCGCCATGCGTATCCCGATCTCATTCGTCCGCTGGCTGAACGTGTACGCCATCACACCATAAATCCCGATCGACGCCAGCAGCAGCGCCACACCCGCGAAAACGCCCAGCAGCTCCAGCGCAAACCGCCGCTGCTCCAGATATTTCGCCACCACTTCGTCCATCGTGCGCACTCCAAACACCGGAATGCTTGGATCAATCGACTGCACTTCCCGGCGCACTGCGTCGCCCAGCGTCCCGGGATCGGTGTTTGTCCGCAGGTACACCACCATGGCGTAGCTCGGCGATTGGTTCACGGGCAGGTAGATGCGCGGAGCAGTCGCCGCGTCCAGTCCATCCGACTTGATGTCGCCCACCACGCCTACAACCGTGATCCATTGTGTGTTTGGACTCTGGGGCCGCACTCCTGTGAACTGGATGTGTTGCCCTACGGCGTCGCCCTCTGGCCAATACTTCCGCGCCAGCGTTTCGTTCACCAGCGCCACCCGCTGTCCTTTCCTGTCATCTGCTTCCCCGAGAGCTCGCCCTCGCACCAGCGGCGTCTTCAACAGTTGGAAGTAATCCGGGCTTATTCCGGCGACCTCCGCCACCGGCGCGCGCTAGGAATACGCTGCCAGTATTTCGATCGTGAAGCGCAGTTGAAAGTGCGTCGAACCCATCGGCAAGCTGTTCTGGCTGCCCACCGCCGCCTGCTCCACGCCCGCTAGCCCGCCCACCCGCCGCAGCACCTCTCGATGAAATGCCGCGCGCTTCTCTGTGGTCCGGTAGTTATCCTCCGCTGGATCGTTGGGAACCGAGAGCCAGATTTTCGCGGTTACCACGTGATGCGGATCAAATCCAGGCCGCACCTCAATCAAATGCCAGAAGCTACGCAGCAGCAGCCCCGCTCCAATCAGGAGCACCAGCGAGAGCGCAATCTCCGAAGACACTAGCGTGCGCGAAATCTTCATGTGATGTCTGCTCGAACCCGACCCGCGGCTGCCCTCGCGCAAGTTTGTCACCTGGTTCGGCCGCACCGTCTGCAGCGCCGGTGCCAGTCCAAAGATCAGGCCGGTCACAATCGACACCGCAAATGCGAACAGCAGCACGCCCGGGCTCAGCGTCACCTCGTTTAATCTCGGCATGTCTGCCGGGGCCAGCCGCAGCAGCCAATCCTTCAGCACTACCACCGTGATCAAGGCCACCACTCCGGAAATCGTCGCCAGCAACATACTCTCGGTTAGCAGTTGCGCGATCAATCGCCTGCGCCCCGCTCCCAATGCCTGCCGTATTGCGATTTCCCTCTGCCGGCTCGCCGAACGCGCCAGCAGTAAGTTCGCCAGGTTCACACACGCAATCAGCAGCACGCAGCCCACCGCGCCAAACAGCACCAGCAACTCCGTACGCACCTTTCCCAC
>CATPAM010000158.1 GCA_955651735.1 Candidatus Acidiferrales bacterium
AGATTTTTGGATCCCGACGGCTACCCGGCCATTGCTCCGCCCTGGGGCACGCTCAACGCAATTAACCTGAGCAGCGGCGAGTACGTTTGGCGGATTAATCTTGGCGAATATCCGGAGCTTGCCGCTCAAGGAATGAAAAATACGGGAACGGAAAACTATGGCGGGCCAATTGTGACCGCAGGCGGACTGCTCTTTATCGGCGGCACCAGTTTCGACAAAAAATTCCGTGCGTTCGATAAATCGACCGGCGAACTGCTGTGGGAGACGACGCTTCCGTTTGCGGGCAACGCCACTCCGGCTACGTACGAGGTGAATGGGCGGCAGTACGTGGTCATTGCGGCTGGAGGCGGCAAGGATCTGAAATCGGCATCTGGGGGCGTTTACGTTGCTTTCGCTTTGCCAAAGCAGTAGCGAGGAAGGTACAGGATAAATTGCTACGCCGGATTTAGGACGTAGCAGGCGCGAGCACGCGCACTGCTTTTGGCAGCACCTCGATTTCGACGGGTGCCAGTCCCAAAATTTCGCCGTCCCCGTGGAAGAGGCACTCGCGATCGGTGGTCAAGCGCACGCGCGAGGCGCTGACACGCGTCACATACGATTCAGGGAGATCGCCGCGAGCGAGTAGCCGGGGGACGGCAGCGAGCACCTGCGCTGCGCTTAAGTTCCGCACGAACAAAGCGGTGAGTAGCCCATCGTCAATTCGCGCGTCCGGCGCGAGACGCAACCCCGCTCCGTAGCTCGGCGTGTTGAGCGCGCCGGCGAGCAGCGCCTGCGCTTCCAGTGGTGGCAGTTCGCTGCGTGGGAATTCCGCTCTAATCCGCAAAGACTTGAATTCACGAAGCGCACGCAACGCCGCGGCGATATAACGCAATCGCCCGGGGAGCTGCCTGTACGCAGCGGAGTAGCTTGCAGCGTACGCATCGAGCCCCACTCCACCGCCGCCCACATACAAGCGTCGCCTACCATCTGCGGTACGCGCGCAAAGCACGTCAACCCAGCGCGGTTTGGCCGAAAGAATGGCCACTGCGGCAGCAATGGGATTCTTCGGCAGCCGCAGCGCAGCAGCAAAGTCATTCCCGCCGCCGGTGGGCAAAATCCCGAGCACGACCTCGCGGCCGTGCGCTGCATTGACCAGCGCCTGCAGCGTCCCGTCGCCGCCCATTGCGAGCAGCACGCGCCGACCCGCCTGGATTGCGGTGCGCGCGTGCGATTCCAGCGCCTCCGTGCTCTCCGTAAAAATGAAGTCGGCGGGGCATGAGCGCTCGGCGAAGATGCGCTTGATGGGAGTCACGCATTTTCGAGCGCGTCCGCCACCGGCGCGTGGGTTGACAAAGACAGCAGCAGGAAATTCGCGCGATGCGATGCAAAATTCGGTCACTGGGCAGCACATGCTGCCCAAAGGCCTCTCCGGTGTCAATCGAATCCAAAAAGACATTTCGCGGTTGGGGGCGACCGGCTTCTTTGGCGTCAAAGGAGCGCACTTCGGTGCCGCTTTTTCCATTAGAATTCGAGAGGAGACACCTCATGCGCCTACTTCTGTCCCTTCGTGTGCTTGCCGCACTGTTAGCCGTATTCGCAACTCTTGCCGCTCCTGAAGCCCGCTCGCAAGCAACGCCGACGGAGCGTATCGAGATTGATGCAAACGCCGCGTCGCATGCGTTTCCTCATTTTTGGGAGAAGATGTTTGGATCCGGCCGCGCAATCTTGTCGCTTCGCGAAAGTTACCGGCATGATCTGCGCGAGACGAAGCGCATCACCGGATTCGAATTCGTGCGCTTCCACGCCATTTTCCATGACGAAGTCGGCGTCTACGACGAGGATGCCGCAGGCAAGCCCGTCTACAACTTCTCCTACGTCGATCAGATTTACGATGGATTGCTGGAAAACAAAACGCGCCCTCTCGTGGAGCTCAGCTTCATGCCCAGGAAGCTCGCTTCCGATCCCAATGCGTTGCACCCATTCTGGTACAAGCCGAACGTTGCGCCTCCAAAGGACTGGAACAAATGGGATCAGCTCATCGAAGCGTTCGCGCGACACTTAGTCGAGCGTTATGGCGAAGACGAAGTCGCGAATTGGTATTTCGAAGTGTGGAACGAGCCTAACATCGATTTCTGGGCCGGCGCCCCCAAGGAAGCCACATACTACGATCTGTACGATCACACCGCCCAAGCCATCAAACGCATCAGCGCCCGTTTGCGTGTCGGGGGACCGGCAACCGCGCAGGCCGCTTGGGTCGACCGCTTCCTGGCCCACTGCAAAGAGAAGAATGTTCCGGTCGATTTCGTCTCCACGCACGTCTACGGGAATGACAAGGCGGAAGACGTCTTCGGCACGCACGAGAACATCTCGCGCAATGAAATGGTGTGCCGCGCGGTAACGAAAGTGCATCAGCAAATCGCGGCCTCCACGTACCCGCACATGCCGCTTATCTGGTCGGAATACAATGCCGACTACAGCAATCAACCGCAGGTGACCGACAGCGCCTATATGGGGCCGTTTCTGGCCAACACGATTCGCGAATGCGATGGCCTGACGGAAATGATGAGTTATTGGGCTTTTTCTGACGTGTTCGAGGAGCAAGGCGTCGTGAAGACCCCGTTTTATGGGGGCTTTGGTCTTTTCGCCGAGCGCGGCATTCCAAAACCATCGTTCAATGATTTTGCGCTATTGCATCGCCTCGGTGATACGCGGCTCGACGCGAACTCGGATTCAGCCATTGCCACACGGCGCATAGACGGCTCGTTGGCAATCGCGGTC
>CATPAM010000159.1 GCA_955651735.1 Candidatus Acidiferrales bacterium
CACTCGCGCGTTTCCTTTGCAATGCGGCGTCAAAAGCCATTACCGCCAGCTCCCCCCTCCCGCGCGCTGATATTGTTGAAGACTTAATTTAGCATCTCCAGCGCCTGCTGAGCCACCTTGTGCTGCGGCTGCTGCTGCAACAGGGCTTGCAGCACTTCGCGCGCTTTGTCCTTTTCTTTCAGGATCACGTAGAGGCGCGCGAGATTGAGATAACCCTGATCGAAAGCCGGCGCGACGCGTATGCACGCTTTGAACTTTTCCTCGGCCTCCGGGTAGCGCTCCTCGCGCACCAGAAAGACACCAAGATTGTTGAGCGCGTCAGGATAATCCGGCCGCAGACTCACCGCGCGCTCCAGGTATTGCGACGCGAGCGGCAACTGCTCTTGCCGCGCATAGACCATGCCGAGGCTGTAGTTGACTTCCGGATTTTCCGGCTCGAGTTCGAGCGCGCGCTTCAGCACTTTTTGCGCTTCAATGAAATTTCCCTGGCGGCGGTAAACGTTCCCAAGATTCAGCAGCGCGATGTCATAGTCTGGGCGCAAGCGCAGCGACTCGCGAAAATTGCGGATCGCATCGTCGGCCTGCCCCTGCTGCGCGGCAATCATCCCCAGGTTGTTCCAGGCTTCCGGATAGTTCGGGCGCAGCTTGACGGTTTGCTCGAGATATTGGCGCGCCTTCGCGAAATCATTTTTGCGGAGGTAGAGCGTGCCCAGGTTGTAGTAAGCCTCGGGCTCATTCGGCTTGGCAGCGATAACCTGCCGGAAAGATGCCGCGGCTTGTTCGAGATAGCCGCGTTGGAACAACGCGACTCCATACGTGAAATCGTTCCGCTGGAAGCCATCCTTTTCGTAGAGCGTGCCCGCGAACGGCAGCGCCTTCCGCGAGCGTTGTTCCGCAGTCTGCGGAAGCGACGCGACATCGTCCAGCACGCCGTCGGCTGTGACGACGCCCTGATAGACCTTTACAATCATTCCATCGCGGTCCACTAGAAAGGAAGTTGGCAGAGAGAGATCGCGGCGGCGGTCGAACAGGTAGCGATAAAGAATATTGTAGATGCCCGCGATTTCTGGCGTGGCAAGCAGGGTGGGGAAGGGAAGGTTTTCTTTCGCGGCTAAGGAGCGCGCGGCCGCCACATCGCTTGTGGCGTCAACGTTGATTCCCACGATCCGAAGCCCGCGCGACGCGAGCATTTCATGACCGCGTTGAAGTTGCCGCAACTGTTCGCCGCAAGGCGGCGCTGCGGCCGCCCAAAAATGCAACAGCAGCGGGCTGCCCCGAAACGCCGCAAGGTTTACGCCCTGGCCTTGCAAATCCGGAAGAGGAAAATCGGGCGCGTGCAGAGGCTCGATGAGCCACGTTTCCGACGAGGACGGCAAAGGCTCGACCTTGATGGCCTGGCTCGCCTGCGCGTAAGCGCGGGAAGAAGTCGCGAACGGCGTTGCCACAACATCCTGCGAGCCCTCCTGAATCTCGATGCGGCGATTCACCGGCACGGCCGCGAAGGTTTGCCGAAGGCCGCTAGGCCAGCGGACGTCCGCGCGGGCGGTTCCTTCGGCGCTGCCAACGCCAAAAAAAAGCTCTTTCGTGGGCTGTGACAGAAATCCCGAGCCAGCCTGCACGAATTTCGTTTGGCGGTGCGCTCCAATTTCCACGGTGACGGACGCGCCAATGGCGTCGCGGTTGCTCTTCGTTCCGCGCAGACGAAAAGCCACCGCGTTGCCAAGGTCTTTCATTGTGTTGCGAAGGATGCGCACCTGCGGCGCGTTGCGGTTCTTGAGGATGATTTCGTGCCGCCCGTCGTGGTCCAGGTCGGCGAGCGCGAAAGCGCGGCTGTCGTCGGGAAAATCCAGTCCCGTTACGCCGGAGACTTCCGAAAATGTGCCGTCGCGATTGTTGGCGTGGAAGACGTTGCGCTCATAACCGTTCCAGCTCGCGTCTGAGCGGATCAACTCGTTGATGGCGTTCCATCCTTGCTCGTATTTTGCCGAGGGAAGGGAAGTCTGCGGAGATTTGCCCACCACCTGGCGCCAGAAGAAGCTGGAAATATCACCGAGGGCCTCGCGTGAAGCCTCGGGCCCGGAGATGTAACCGTTGGCGATGTATAGGTCGGGATAGCCGTCGTGGTCGAAGTCACAGGCGTCGGAAGACCACGCCCAGCGCCCCATCTCGACGCCGGCGTTCTCGCTGACGTTCTGGAATTTGCCGTTGCCAAGATTCTGATAAAGCGAATTGCCACGCGCGTGTCGACGATACTGGGCACGAATATTTTTGGGTTCGCCCTGGTGAAAGCGTTCCTGCTCGGAAATGCGAATGCCCGCTGCCGACCACATGTTGGAGACGTATACGTCCTGGTTGCCATCATTGTCGTAATCGAACCAGCTCGCGCTCATGCCCGCGCCTGGGTCTTCCACGCCGGCTTCGCTCGAGACAGACGTAAAGGTGCCGTCGCCGTTGTTGCGATAAAGATTGCTGCGGCCGAAATCGTTGGCGACGTACAGATCGGGATGGCCGTCGGCGTTGTAATCGCCCCAGGCACACGCGAAGCTGTAGCGATCGTTGTCGACGTTGAGCCCCGCGGCTTCGGTGCGATCGCGAAATGAGGCACTGCCTTCGTTGTGCAGCAAGAAATTCGGCGGGCCATTGCGCGCGTCAAAATAAGGAGCAGGGTAGTGATATTGGTCCAGGCCGAGGTAGTAGCTGTAGAGGCAAAAATAAATATCGAGCCGGCCGTCATTGTCGTAGTCGGCGATGGCCGCGTGCGTGAAAGTGCCTTGCGGCGGGCGCGCGAACTGGAAGGCATCGCGCTTAAGCGAAAATTGCCCCGTGCCGTCATTGAGAAAGAGAAGAGGCCCACTGCCGCCGCAAACGACGAGCAGATCCTGCACGCCTTTGTTCTCGAAATCCGCAAACAGCGCACAGGCGGTGGCGTCGAGCACTCCCACGCCGGCTGTTTCGGTTACGTCTTCAAAGGTGCCGTCACCGCGATTGTGATAGAGCCGATTGGGGAGGCCTGCGGGCTGGCAGATGTAGAGATCATCGAAACCGTCGTTGTCGATGTCTCCCGCGGCGAGGCCATTGTTGCCATATACATCGATGCCGCAGGCGCCATCGAGCACCGTGCGCCAGTGGTCGACGCCGCGCAGCATCTGATTTCTATACGAGGCCGCTCGACCGAGGGCTTGCGCCGTGACATCGACGAAAATCGGCGCGCGCGCGCGGCTCACCGTCTCTGCGCTTGCCTCCCAACGCACTACTTGCCACGCGCCCGAATCGGCGCGAGTCCAGCGCACCCACCAATTTCCGATGTGCCCCTCACGGGAGCCATCGGCA
>CATPAM010000160.1 GCA_955651735.1 Candidatus Acidiferrales bacterium
ATCTCAAGCCTGGCCCCCAGAATCTTCATATGGTCGAGTTTTTCTCGGGCGAAGGCATCCGAAGTCACAATATGAAGGGGATATCCCTTCACCGCGCAGATTAGAGACAGGGACACGCCGGTGCTGCCGGCAGTATATTCGACGACAGAGCCATCTGCGGCGAGACGTCCGTCCGCCTCCGCCGCTTCGATCATGGCTAGCGCCATGCGGTCTTTCATGCTGCCTGTGGGATTCTCGCTTTCCAGTTTCAGCAGGATGCGCGAGCCATTCTTAGGCGGGATGTTGCGCAAGGCCAATAAACTGGATCCATCTAACAACACGCAGAAGCATTGGTAGCGCCAGCATCTTGCTGGCGCGTACTGCAACTCACCCAAGATATCGCCCAGCACACCCAATAAGCCATTGGCAAGATCGCCAAAGTTGATATCATATTTGCCATGAGGATTTACGTACTCGCGCTGGATGGCGTTTTTGACACGGGTTTGGCGGCCGTGCTTGATGCATTTGAGACCGCGAACGAACTCGCGGAAATGTCTGGGCTGGCTTCGCCGCGCTTCGACGTCAGTATCGTCGGAGTGCGCCAGGCGGTCAAAACATCGCAAGGGCTAATCGTTCCAGTTGCTGCTGCCACCATGCGGGTGGCTCCCGATTGGGTCGTGGTTCCAGCGATCGGATTCAAGATGCCAGGCCCGCTGCAGGCAGCCCTTGCGAGATCCGATGTGAGCGACGCCGGCAAGACGCTGCGCTCGTGGGCGGAGCGAGGCGCAGGCACGGCGGCTGCCTGTATCGGGACATTTGTCCTGGCTGAATCGGGACTACTCGATAACCAAGACTCGACCACCACCTGGTGGCTCGCTCCATTATTTCGCCAGAGGTATCCGAAGGTGCGCGTGGATGAATCGCGGATGATCGTAAAATCCGGGAAGTTCGTTACCGCTGGAGCGGCCCTGAGCCACATGGACCTGGCCTTATGGCTCATTCGACAGAAAAGCCCAAGGCTTGCCGCGTTGACAGCGAAGTACCTGGTTGTAGATTCACGGCCGTCACAGTCTGCCTATATCCTGGTCGATCATTTTGCCCATTCTGACGCTCTCGTGGAGCGGTTCGAGCGCTGGGCACGAAGCAGGCTTGCGCATGGGTTTTCGCTCGACGAGGCCGCGGCAGCAGCCGGATCGAGTAAGAGAACCCTGGCTCGCCGCATGCAAGCCGTGCTGGGGAAGTCGCCTTTGTCGTATTTCCAGGAGCTGCGTGTGGAACGCGCGGTGCATCTGCTGAAGACGACCGATGAGAGTGTAGAAGAGATCGCTGCACGAGTCGGATACGCGGATGGCGTAACTCTCAGGACTCTTCTGCGGCGTCACCTTGGGCATGGGATTAAGGAAATCAGAAGAAGCGCTGCCTGATTCGTCTTGTATCGGCGACGAGCGGAATGTTGACTAAGGTGGACTTCCAAATGGCGAGATGAACTCACCGCTACAAAAGCGCGTCGGCACGGGTGCGCTGGTCTGTAGAAAAAAGGGGGACAGGTGCCCATTTTGGGTTCAGTCGGAGGCAGGCACCTGTCCGTTAGCGAGGGTCGGTCTCGCTTGAGGTATGGCTATATGAGTTGTTCAAGGTTAGAACTTCCAAGAGAGCAAAGCTGTCCCAAAAAAGACAGGCCGGGCGAGCGTCTACAGAGACGGCTGCAGCGCGCAGCCAAGATTCATCGCAGGAGGGCGGCACCTGCGACGGAGCGGAAATGAAGTGCCACTAGCTCAACGTGAGGCGGGTCTCGCTTAGGTCCAGTTCGTGTTCGATTTTGCGGAGGACTTCGTCGTTGATGCGGCCTTCGTTGCGGAGGCGGACGGCGGTTTTGCGTTCGAGGCGGAGGAGTTCACCGAGGATTTTGCGGTAGCGGTCGAGCTCCTGGTTGCTCATGCCGTCGTCATCGGAGCTTTCTTTGCTCATGCTGGCGAGGCGGCGAGTGTAGCGGCGGGCGAGGTCGTCGTAGACGGCAGCAAAGTCTTCCAGGTCTTGCCCACGGGCGTTTTCCAGATGCGATAGCGCAGTGCTGGTGATGATGCGGCGGGCCTCCTCTTCTTCGCCGTCGTTGCCTGCTTTCCTGCGACGCCGAGGGCGCGGATCAGGGGCGGCAGCGTGAGCCCCTGCAGAACGAGGGTGACGAGGATGACGCTGAAGGTAAGAAAGATAATCAGATTGCGCTGCGGGAACGGCGTGGCGTCCGAGAGTGTCTCGGGAAGAGCGATGGCGGCGGCGAGGGCGACGACGCCGCGCATGCCGGTCCAACCCACAACGAAGATCTGCTTTGCAGACGGCATGGTGTAGGTCTGGTGCAGGAGGCGGGTGCGGATCAGGTAAGCGATGGATGCGCCCGGATACATCCAGAGCAGGCGCAGGACGATAACGATGGCGCTGAACAGCGCACCATAAAGGAGCAGGTGAGGCAGATTGTAGCCGCGAATTCCGGCGAGCACGTGTGGAAGCTGCAGACCGATCAGAACGAAGACCAGGCCGTTGACGGCAAAGGTGAGGGAATCCCAGACGGCCCCGGCTTGCATGCGGACCGAGGCGGAGAAAAATTCGGAGCTTTGGCGGCTAAGGTAGAGGCCGCAAGCGACGACCGCGAGCACTCCGGAAG
>CATPAM010000161.1 GCA_955651735.1 Candidatus Acidiferrales bacterium
AAGCAGAGCGGCGCAGGCCGCAAGAAACTCCCTTCGCGACCCCATCGCCAACGGCCGGTACATGTCTGAAATTTTCACTGGTGATTAGATTACTGTCCAGAATTTCTCCGGATTTCTTTTGAGACAGTGATTCGTTACAGATTGCTTTGCTTATGAATCACAAGAAAATCGCTCTTACATTTAAGAGCGGCCGAGGACCAGCCGGTCCACGCGGCGGCTGACGTCGCGTAGGTAAGCCTCGTCACCATGTTCCAGTTCCGTGATGACGCTGCCAGAGTAGCCTATATCGGCAAAGGCTTGACGGACGGCCGCCCAGTCCACGTCGCCATCACCCAAATTCACCCAAGCGTATCCGTCTTCCCTGCGCTTGAAATCTTTGACGTGAACCTTAACGATGCTCTTGCCGAGGGTATGAATCCAGTCTTGCGGATAGCCATAAAGTAGCACGTTGCCCACGTCGAACCAGGCTCTGATCCACGGGCTCCGAAATTCCTCAATGTACTTGGCCATTTCGAGCGGGCTCAGGAGGAATTTGTTCCACACTTCCTCGATCGCAATCACAACCTTCAATTCCTCAGCCAGCGGAATCAGGGTGCGGATCTGCTTTTGCGAGCGCGTCCAAGCATCATGGTAGGACGTCTGCGGATTCACGACCGCAGGAACAAGCAGCACGACATCCGAACCCCAGAGTTTGGCATTGTGCAGAGAGGTGCGCATTCCTGCGAGGCTCTTCTCCACCACTGCAGGATCGTTTGATGACAGCGGAAGCTTCCAGTGATCCATGTTCATGACCGAGTCGATGCGGATGTTGGCTGCGTCGGCGGCCTTCTTGACTTCTTCGGCCTTGCGCTCGTCCGACTCTGTTGGCGCTTGCACGACCTCAAAGCCGACATCTCGCGCCATTTTGTAACGGTCCGCATAGCTTAAATTCGCAGGCAACATGCCGAACCACACGCCCTTCTTAGTTGGGAGCGGCGTGGAGGACTGCGGAGTCGGTACAGAAGTGCTGGCCGGCGCCGCCCCCAACGACCCGGCCAAGCCGCCACCGCCGAGACCCGCTGCGCAGGCGGCCGTGACCGAAGATTTCAGGAACTCACGACGCGATTTATTGCGCATGTGCATACCTCACCGCAGCTTATTCAAATCGATCTTTGGATCCCATACCTCACTGGATTTCATGGTTTCGTCCCAGGTGACCTCGCGTCCCTTATATGCGGCAGTACGCGCCATCATGCAGGAAAGAGCAGACTCGGCGCCCTTGGCCGCTTGGTTGTGGAAATTGCCGCTGTTGATGCTCTCGACGAAGGCCTTCTTCTTTTCGGGGTCGGCGAATTCGAGATTGGAGGTAAAGCTTCCGGTGACGGAGAACGCCTGAGCCTCAGCCTTATCTTTTGCAGGCGAACCGGCGGCTTGCCACGGTTCATCGCCCCAGATGCCGAGTGGGCCGGTGTAAGGAGACTGCGAGGTGCCTTTGGTGCCGAAGAAACGCTCCGTGACGTCCCACCAACCTTTGGCAAATTGCGTGGAGCTGAAGGTCACGTCGACGTCGTCGGGATAGTGGAACAACACGTTGTAGTTTCCGTAGGCGTCGCCGTCGGCGGCGGGCCGGCCCTGGCGGCCTCCAGTTGCAGACGCTTTCAGCGGGTGGGCCTTGAGAATCCAGTTGCAAATGTCGATCACGTGAATGTTTTGTTCCACGATGATGTCGCCGGAAAGAACACGGTCGTATACCCAGTTGCGCAGGCGATGCTCGGCAGGTGAGGCGTCAGGCCATGCTGGCCGGTCGATGTAGCCGGTAAGATAGTGAGCCTCTCCGCAGACAATCTTACCGAGCGCCCCATCATGGATGCGCCGGACCATTTCGACGAATGGCGGGCAATCGCGAATCTGGAATCCGACATCCAGGCTGAGCTTGCCTTCCGCGCGCTTGCCGATTTCGATCACTTTCAGCGCGCCGGGAACATCAACGGCGACCGGCTTTTCTAGATAGACGTGTTTACCTGCGGTGACGACGGCTTCCAGATGCCGGGGATGATAATAGGGCGGAGTGGCGATTACGATGGCGTCCAATTCCTGGGAGGCTGCGATTTGCTGATAAGCATTGGGACCGATGAAGAGTTGTGACGCGTCGATCGCGGCGTAACCCTTGGCTTGCTGGATTTTATCGAAGTGTGCGCGGGCGGCATCGAGCTGATCGCGAAAGAGGTCGCCTAGCGCGACGACGCGAGCGCCGCCCGTGTCCACCAGATTCGTTGCGTCCTCAGTGCCGCGCCCGCCGCAACCAAGCAGGCCCACTCGGACTGCGGAGTTGGCGGCCGAGCCGTGCACGAGCGCGGGATTGATGAACATCGCGCCGGCCGTGGCCGCGGCTACGCCGATAAATTTGCGGCGGTCGATTTTGTCTGAGGAGTTCGGCTGCTGCTTTCCATCTTTTGACATACATCCTCCTGGTGCTAAGTAAGTCCCCTGAATGCTCTTGGCGAATTCAGTGCGCGGCGTCTTTCCTTACGCAAGCAAAATTCTTACACTGCGCCCCAGCACGCCGTAAATTATCCGATCAGTCTTTCCAGATAAGCTTTCGCAGCCCGCACGTCTTCCATTTGCTGCGCCCCGGAAATTTCCCGTTCGATGGTGACCGCGCCGCGATAATTCAGCTCCTTCAAACGCGCGATAATGCGCGGAAAATCCACCTTACCTTTGCCGATCGCCACTTCTTCCCCGAGCTCCTTCGGGTTTGTCGGCCACAGCCCGTCCTTGGCGTGAACGCCCTGCACGTAGGGGCCGAGGAGTTCGATGGCGTCGACAGGATTCGCTTTGCCGTAGAGGATTAGATTGGCAAGGTCGAAGTTGACGCCCTGGTTGTCCATCCCTACGTCCTGAAGTGCGCGGACCAAGGTGATGGGAGTCTCCTGCCCGGTCTCGTAACGGAAATTCTGACCATTGCCCTTGCAATAGGCGGCCACTTCGCGCATCGCCGCCACCGTTTCTCGGTATACCGCGTCATTGGGGTTTTCGGGGATAAATCCACAGTGTGTCTGCACGGCGGGAATGCCACACCGTTTGGCGAAGTCCGAGGCCTTCTTGATGTGCGCGATGCGGGCGGCGCGCGTCTGCGGTGGAACCAGACCTATGGTGAGCGGTCCTTGGTAGAAATCCCATACTTCCTTGCCAGGTCCGCCGACGACCAGCGAAGTAGCCTCTATTCCGTGCTTGTCGAGTGCCCGACGCAGCCGGTCCGCAAGCCCGGGCTCGAGAGCGTCCACGAATGCCTGGCAGGTTGGCAGGCCCAAATCGTGGACCTTGGCCATGGAGGCGTCGGGGTCGTCGCCCACACCAATGATCAGGCCCAGACGAAGCGGCTTCCTGCCCTCGTTGGAGGCTACGGGTTGAGCGGTCTGTGCCGTAGCAGATCCCGCCGCAAGGTGGTCCAGAGTAACTCCAACTTTCCGCGCAGCGGATGCCGCCGGGCTTAGGCTGACTGCTAAAGCCCCCGCCGAAGTTTGAAGAAAAGCGCGTCGGTTTTGTTTGTTCATAGCGCGAGTTTCGAAAGAAAATTTTGCTTGGCCAAAGTGCAAATAAATATGTCTCTACTTCTCCTTGATGTAGATGTCCTTCCATCTCATCTTCACGCCGCCGCCGGTGTGAATCTGCAAGCCAATCACGCCGTCGGCGAATTTCGGCGAGGCGTCATCGTAATCCGTAACCTGAACGCCATTCAGATGAAT
>CATPAM010000162.1 GCA_955651735.1 Candidatus Acidiferrales bacterium
CCAACGTTAACGTCGCCTTATCCAGAATTCCCAGCAGCAGTTGCCACAGCGCATCAGAAGCCTTCTCAATTTCGTCGAACAGCAAAAAAGACAGCTTCAGCTTCTCCGTGTGGCTCTTGGCCAGCTCCTCCTGCGTAATCAGCGGATGGGTCTCCCGATGGCCCAAATATCCCGGCGGCGAGCCGATCAGCTTGGCGATTTCGTGGGAGTGCTGGAATTCCGCGCAGTCGACCTTAATTACCGCGCGCGCGTCTTGAAACAATATCTCCGCAGCCGCTTCCACAATGCGCGTTTTGCCCGACCCCGTCGGCCCGAGGAACAGCAGATTCCCCACCGGCCGTCCCGGAGAGTTCAAGCCGGCGCAAAATACCTGGTAGAGGTCGACCAGCGATTGCACCCCTTCTTCCTGGCCGACGATCTTGGAGCGCAGCGCCGTCTGAAATTCCAGCGTATCCGTGCTGCGCTGGTTTGGATCGAGTGGCAGTATCTGTTCACTCATGGCTGCCTCCTTAGCGCCTGCGCAAATGCGCAGCCGCTACACCAAATCGACCCCGCCCGTGGTCAAACTGGGCGAGCTTGACCTGCAGCGTGGACTGCAGAAGCCGCAACTGTACCAGCAGCTCCCGCGCCACCGCGGGTGATTCAGAAATTCGGAGTATCGGCGGAAACAAATCCGCAAGGTCCATATTCAACGTTCGCAAAGCCGCCACCAATTTTTGGACCGCCGGCGAATCCGGATCCCCCAAGTCCAGGTGACTGTTGATCTGCTCGCGCAGAGCTCGCCAGTTGAGCTCCACAAATGGGTGTTTCTTCGAGACCTCGCGCACCACGCGTTCCGTGATTCGCGCCCGGTCGCCTAGTCGTGCCAGGTGCAGTTGCAGCACTTTGCCGCCGCGGCGCACGTTGTGCACTAGGTAGAAAGCGTTTCCTTTGCGGCGAACGAAAGCCATGACACTCACCCCGCAACTTCCAGCGTACCCGTAGTGTACTGTACTTCCACTACAGCCTTCAACGTCCGTTTCGTACCAGCGCGCAAATTGCTCCCAAAGCGTTACCCCTGCGTCGCCATCGCATTGGCTTTCGCGTTTCCAGCGCAACTGCAAACATTCGCAGATGGACTCGAAGATACGCGACGCGATTCAACTTCCTTCATCACTTTTCTTGCTGCGGTCCATTTGTTTTGCGCATCCAATCTGTTTCAGCGCGTCACCCTACACTTACTTAGATGCGTCGGCGCGCAATATGCTACCCGTATTCCATCTTGCGCTTTGCTTTGCCCTGTCACTTTTTTGTCTTTCACGGCTTCTTCCGTAATTTGGAGCGCAAGATATCAAACACGGTGGCCGCTGCTTTGTCGTTGCTGTGGAGCAATGCCGCCACAATTTAGTAGCATGCTGCTGACGCAGCGAATGGGGTGGGTAAAAAAATGTCCTGGGATCCGGTCTATCGGCTTGTGAAACAAATTCCGCGCGGCAGGGTTTTATCCTATGGGGCGTTAGCCAAAGCCCTGCACCTGCGCGGCGGCGCACGCAGCGCCGGGCGCGCCATGGCCGCCACTCCTTCTGGAAAAGGAATTCCCTGGCATCGTGTGGTCGGTGAGCGCGGCAAAATCCTCATCCGCGAGCCTTACGCCTCGCTGCAGAAAAAACTCCTCGAATCCGAAGGCGTCAAAGTCGTCGAATCTCGCGTCGATCTAAAAACTCATCTCTGGACTCCTCCAGCTGAGAAGCGCGCCAAGTAACGAATCGAAGGGCCGCAAACCACTGCAAAAATGGCCCTGTGCAGCTACGGCAAATCGTCAATCTACGCTATCCTATCCGCTTGCCGGTCATGCCCGAACCCATTCTGCAAGTAGATAATCTGGTCAAGCACTACGGCGACGTCCAAGCCGTGCGCGGCGTCAGCTTCACCGTCGACGAAGGCGAAGTTTTCGGCCTGCTCGGTCCCAACGGTGCCGGCAAGACCACCACCGTCGAAATCCTCGAGGGCTTGCGCAATCCCGATGGCGGCTTCGTCCGCGTTTGCGGCTTCGATCCGCAGATCAACTCTCGCGAACTGAAACATGAAATCGGCGCCGCTCTGCAGTCCACTGCCCTGCCCGACAAGCTGCGCGTCATGGAAGCGCTCCGCCTCTTCGCCAGCTTTTACAAGCGCCGCCGCGACCCCGAAGACCTGCTCAGGCGCTTCGGCCTGGAAGAAAAGCGCAACACCTACTACAGCCAGCTTTCCGGCGGACAGAAACAGCGGCTCGCCCTGGCCATGGCGCTGCTAAGCGACCCGCGCGTTTTGTTTTTCGACGAGCCCACCGCCGGCCTCGACCCGCAGGTCCGCCGCGAAATCTACGACATCATCGAAGAGCTGCGCCGCGAGAAGAAAACCATCCTCATGACCACCCACTACATCGAAGAAGCCGAGCGCCTCTGCGACCGCGTGGCCATCGTCGATCACGGCAAAGTCATCGCCCTCGGTTCGCCCCGCGAACTCAAGCAGCGCTCCGGCGGAAAAACGCGCATTGAAGTCAAGCTGGCCAGGCCCGCCGCAAACGGCGCGCTGCGCAACCTGGAAGGCGTCGTCGATGCCCGCGAGATGGACGGCACCTACGTCCTGCAAACCCAGCGCCCCCCGCAAGCCATCGTCTCCCTCGTCAAGCACCTCGAAGCCGAAGGCAATGAGCTCGTCAGTCTCGAAATCGCCACGCCCTCCCTCGAAGACGTCTTCATCGAAATGACCGGAAGGAGGCTACGCGATTGAGCAACTTTGCCAGCCTCACACGCATGCGCATTCAACTCGCTCTGCGCAACAAAATGTTTTTCTTCTTCAGCGTCGTCTTCCCCCTCGGCATGTTTTTTCTCTACGCCGGCATCTTCGCCAAGGGCAATCCGCGCGTCGTCAGCTTCTTCCTCGGCCCGGTGATCTCTCTCAACGTCATGGGCAGCTTCTGGGGCCTCAGCGCCATGCTCGTCACGTTTCGCGAGCAAGGAATTCTCCGCCGCTTTCACGTAACTCCCGTCACCTCCACCGACATGTTGGCCTCCAGCATCCTCGCCAACTACTTGCTCACCCTCCCCACCGTCTTCATCGAACTGCTTTTCGCTCGCGTGATCTTCCATGTCGCGAATCTTGGCGATCTGCTTTCGCTGTTTGTCCTCGTCACCGTCGGCACCGTCGCCTTCGCTTCCCTCGGCCTGGTGGTCGCCAGCGTCACCAATACGATGCAAGAAACGCAAGTCCTCAACCAACTTCTCTGGCTCCCATTGATTTTTCTTTCCGGCGCCACGCTCCCCATCGCTTTTCTCCCGAAAGTTGCGCAGCGCGTCGCCGTGTTCCTCCCCGCCACCTACCTGGTCGCCGGCCTGCAAAACGCCATGTATTCCTCTTTTCCCGTCTGGAAGCTGCTCACTCAGATTCTTTCGCTCTTCTTCTGGACCGTTCTCACCTTCTTCGTCGCCGCGCAACTCTTTCGCTGGGAGCCGGAATCCAAAATCCCGCGCAATGCCAAGCTCTGGGCCCTCGCCACCGCTCTTCCCTTCTTTCTCCTGGGCGTTTGGGAAAACAAGAATGGACAAATCCTCACGCAGGCTCAAGCCGCGTATCGCTCCCTCGATCAACCCGCAAAATCCGATCATCCGCCCAAGACTCAGCAGCCCGGATCCGATTCACCCTCCATGCGCACCTTGCCCCCCTCCAAAAAGGACGCCCAACCGCAACCCTAACCGCGCCGTGCAAACTAAGTTGTCGTCCTGAGGGCACCCGATGAGGGTGCCGGAAGGACCTCAACCGCAAGTGCTTGGCGCAAACCTGACCCCGCCAATTTGTCTTTCCCCCGCCGTTCGCTGGTACTTTCCTCCGATTGACGCCTCCCCACCTCTCCCGTATTCTGCAATTGCATCGCACCGAGGAGCGCACATGCCCATCACCAAGACTGAAAAAATCTGGCACAACGGAAAATTCATAAACTGGGACGACGCCACACTCCACGTTCTCTCCCACGTCGTCAGCTACGCCTCCGCGGTCTTCGAAGGCATTCGCTGCTACGAAACCAAGCAAGGCCCCGCCATTTTTCGTCTGCGCGAACACATGCAGCGTCTCATCAACTCCGCGAAAATCTATCGCATGGAGCTGCCCTTCGCGCTCGACGATTTCTGCAACACCGCCACTGAACTCGTGCGCCTCAACAAACTCACCTCCTGCTACGTCAAGCCCATCGTCCTCCGAGGCTACGGCGAAGTCGGCGTCAATCCGCTTAGCTCCCCAATCGACATCTACATGGCCTGCTGGTTCTGGGGTGCGTACCTCGGTCCGGAAGCGCTCGCAAAAGGTGTCGATGTCGGCGTCAGCTCCTGGACGCGCATCGCTCCCAACACGCTTCCCGCTATGTCCAAAGCTGCCGCCAACTACATGAACTCGCAGCTCATTCGCATGGAAGCCAGCTTCAACGGCTACACCGAAGGCATCGCCCTCGATACCGAAGGCCACGTCAGCGAAGGCTCCGGCATGAACGTCTTCCTCGTTCACGACGGCACGCTCTACACCCCGCCGCTCGCCACCAGCATCTTGCCCGGCATCACCCGTGACACCGTCGTGAGAATCGCGGAAGACTTGAAGATCCCCGTCAAGGAATCCGTCATTCCGCGGGAGATGCTCTATATCGCGGACGAAGTCTTTTTTGTTGGCACCGCCGTCGAGATCACCCCCATCCGTTCCGTGGATCACATCCAGGTGGGCAAAGGCGTCGCCGGCCCCATCACCCGCAAACTCCAGGAAGAATTTTTCGCCATTACCAGCGGCACCAAGCCCGACCGCCACAACTGGCTAACACCCGTAACCGCCCCCGTAACCGCCGCCTCCCGGTAGCGCCGGCTTGTCCTGAGCTGCGAAGGGCATCTTCTTTACCTTTACTGAGCCTCGAATACTGAGCCTCGAAGGGCCGGGCCTGGATTTCTGTCGCAGGGCGCAGCCCGCCTGCGGCAGGCACTGCTGCGCCCCATCTGGGCTGGATGTAAGCGTGTTCGCTACGCTCTTCTCCGTGCCCTCTGTTTACCCTGAGCTTCGCCGGGTGCTCTGCCCTCCATCCGCGGCGCTTGCCCCGACCCGGTCGGGGTGTTAAATCTTTCCCACCCCACCCTTTCCTCGGCTAGAATCCCGCCATGTATACTAC
>CATPAM010000163.1 GCA_955651735.1 Candidatus Acidiferrales bacterium
CACAACCTCAAGAGCATCGATGTCGACATCCCTCACAACGCCCTCACGGTCGTCAGCGGCGTCAGCGGCTCAGGCAAATCTTCACTGGCCTTCGATACCGTCTACGCCGAAGGCCAGCGCCGCTACGTCGAATCCCTCTCCGCCTACGCCCGCCAGTTCCTCGACCAGATGGAGCGCCCCGAGGTCGACGTCATCGAAGGCCTCTCCCCCTCCATCGCCATCGAGCAGAAGACCACCACGCGCTCTCCGCGTTCCACCGTCGGCACCATCACCGAAATTTACGATTATCTCCGCGTCATCTACAGCTCCATCGGCGTCCCGCATTGCCCCACTTGCGGCAAGCCCATCACCCGCCAGTCCAGCGACCAGATCGTGCAGGCCATTCTCAACGGCGATCTCTGCCGGCCCGACGACCGCATCATGATCCTCGCGCCTGTCGTGCGCGGCCGCAAGGGCGCCTATCGCAAGGAGCTCGAAAAGCTCGCGCAGGATGGCTATGTCCGCGTGCGCATCGATGGCGAGCTTTACCCCCTTGACGCGCCTCCCACTCTCGACAAGCGCAAGAACCACACCATCGAAGTCGTCATCGACCGCCTGCTCGTCAAGCAGGGAATCGCTTCGCGCCTCGAGCAATCCATCGCCACCGCCCTCAAGCTCGCCGCCGGCCTCGTCACCGTCTCCGTCGTCGGTGGCAAGGACCACGTCTTCTCCGAAAAACTCGCCTGTCCCGATTGCGGCATTTCTGTCCCGCAACTCGAGCCGCGCTCGTTCAGCTTCAACTCTCCCTACGGCGCGTGTCCGGCCTGCAATGGCCTCGGCTCCAAATACGATTTCGATCCCGCCCGCGTCATCACGGACTGGACGCGCCCGCTCTTCGACGGCGGCCTCGGTCCCGGCTCCAGCTCCGCGTTGCTCAAACGTACTATCGAGCTTGGCGCCTATGCTCACGGCTTTGACCTGCAGGTCCCCTTCGAAAAGCAGTCTGCGCGCGTGCAGAACCTGATTTTGTACGGTTGGCCTCCGTCCAACGGCCGCCCCGTTTCAGCGACCGTGACGGACGCCGCCGGCAAAAAGATCCGCGCCGAAAAAGGATTCCGCTTCCACGGCGTCCTCAAATTTCTCGAACGCAATTTCCAGGAATCCAACTCCGATTCCTATCGCGAGTGGATGACGCAATACATGTCCGCCACGCTGTGCAGCGTTTGCCACGGCAAGCGCCTCCGTCCCGAATCCCTCGCCGTGAAGCTGGCAGGCTGGTCCATCGGCGATTTCACTGCGCTTTCTCTCACCGCCGCCCGCCCCGCCGTCGACAAAATTCTTGCGCAGCTCACTCCCCGCCAGCGCGAAGTCGCCGGCCGCCCGCTCGAGGAAGTCGCCGAGCGCCTCGACTTTCTTCTCGCCGTCGGCCTCGGCTATCTCAGCCTCAGCCGTTCCGCCGCCACGCTTTCCGGCGGCGAAGCCCAGCGCATTCGTCTCGCCACGCAAATCGGCTCGCGCCTCCGCGGCGTTCTCTACGTTCTCGACGAGCCTTCCATCGGCTTGCACGCTCGTGACAACGATCGTCTCCTCGGCTCCCTCGAGCAGCTTCGCAATCTCGGCAACACCGTGCTCATCGTCGAGCACGATGAAGACACCATTCGCCGCGCCGATTTCGTGGTCGACCTCGGCCCCGGCGCAGGCAATGCCGGCGGCTATCTCGTCGCTCATGGTAAGCCTGCGGACATCGCCGCCAGCGCCGAGTCCCTCACCGGCCGCTATCTCAGCGGCGTCGCGCGAATCTCCGTCCCCGAAAAGCGCCGCAGCCCCAACGGCAAAGCCATCCAGATTCTCGGTGCGCGCGCCAACAATCTGAAAGATGTCGACGTCACTCTCCCACTTGGCCTGCTCACCGTGGTTACCGGTGTTTCCGGCTCCGGCAAATCCACCCTCGTCAACGACATTCTTTACCGCGCCCTCGCCCAGAAACTCTATCGTTCCCAGGAGCCGCCCGGCGCGCATCGCGAAATCGTCGGCGCCGATCAGATCGACAAAGTCATCGAGATCGACCAGGCTCCCATCGGCCGCACCCCGCGCTCCAATCCCGCCACCTACACCGGCGTCTTCGCGCCGATTCGCGAGCTTTTCGCCATGCTCCCCGAATCGCGCGAACGCGGCTATCGCCCCGGCCGCTTCAGCTTCAACGTAAAAGGCGGCCGCTGTGAAGCCTGCCAGGGCGATGGCCTGCGCCGCATCGAAATGAATTTTCTTCCTGATGTTTACGTCACCTGCGAAGTCTGCCGCGGGCGCCGCTACAATTCTGAAACCCTCGCCGTGCGTTTCAAAGGCCATTCCATTTCCGACGTCCTGAATCTTCCTTCTTCCGAAGCCTTGATGCTGCTCGACAAGATTCCGCAAATTCAGCAAAAGCTCGCCACCCTCGTCGAAGTCGGTCTCGGCTACGTCCAGCTCGGTCAGTCCGCCACCACCCTCTCCGGTGGCGAAGCTCAGCGCATCAAGCTCGCTCGCGAGCTCTCCAAGCGCCAGACCGGCCGCACGCTTTACATCCTCGACGAGCCCACCACCGGCTTGCACTTCGACGACGTGCGCAAACTTCTCGACGTGCTGCAGCGCCTCGTCTCCCTCGGCAACACCGTCCTCATCATCGAGCACCACCTCGACGTAATCAAACAAGCCGACTGGGTCATCGATCTCGGCCCCGAAGGCGGCGAAGGCGGCGGCCGCATCGTAGCCCAGGGCCCGCCAGAGCAAGTCGCCCGCACAAAAAAGTCCCACACCGGCCAAGCCTTAGCCCGCGTCCTAGGCCTCAGCCCCAACGGCCACAATACCGGCGCGAAGTAGCCAAACGGAGACCGGACGCGACTTTCGAAGATAATCCGCTCCCGCCTAGTGGTTTCCTATTATTGATGGCTTGTTTTTTCGCGGCTAAGTTGCGCGCAACCTCGAACGAAAAATCAGTCGAGTGATGTCGAAAGAAACGGTCTCCTCACCCCGGGGATTCGCGACGCCATTCGTTGTGCGTATTTGTCTGGAGAGAACAGCCCATGCAAAAACAGTTTGTACTTGTGCTTCTCCTGGGGCTTGCATGGCCTGCATTTGGCCAGAGCAACTATGGGGTTATTGCGGGGACGGTTATGGACACGCAGCATCTCGCCATTGCAGGAAGCCCGTTGCTGAAGTCGTGATGGACTCTATCGCCTCCCTTTCAGCTTGCACCCCTCCCGCCTTCGCCTTACAGTGAATCTCCGTAAATGAGCGTCTACTCCACTCGCCCCATCACTCTGACAAACTTGCAGACCTATGCGC
>CATPAM010000164.1 GCA_955651735.1 Candidatus Acidiferrales bacterium
ACCCAGGACCTCTACACCCGTGCGGGCGCCTTCACCATCGACGGCAACAACTACCTGGTGGATAGCAGCACCGGCTACCGCGTGCAGCTACGCGACCTCGCCCAGCTACAGGAAGCGCGCTCCGGCCCGCGCGTGATCGCCATCGTTGATACCGACCCAAACGCCAAAGTATTAAGCGACGAACTCGCCTGGGATCAGAAAATGTAGCGCCTGCCCGCGAGCCGCGAAGGCAGGAAACCCTTTCCCTATTCTGGTTGCTGGCCCGTCCCCGCCCTCAGCACCACCCGCGACACCGCGTAACTCACGGCGACGAACGCGATCACCAGCACGATGACTTGCAATTTATGCTGTCCCAAATACGGCAAAGCATCTGCGCCATACCGCACGGCGAGGTATCCAACGCCAAAATATCGAATCACCCGCGCTAACCCGATCGCTGAAGCAAAACTCACCAGCGGCATCTCAAAGACTCCCGCTGCCAGCACAAAAAACTTGAACGGCGTCGGCGGCGGCAGCATCGCCGCCAGCAGCATCCCGCCAAATCCGTTGCGGACCACCCAGTGTCGGATGGCCGCAGCCCGTGCGCCCACCTTCCTATGGAACGCGGCTTCCTCAACTTTGCGCGCTAGCAAAAATAGCGTGACACACCCTAGCACCGACCCCAGCGCCGCCATGCTCGCATACAACGGCATGCGCGCAGGCCGCCGCATGGAAAGCTCGATCAGCAGCAAGTCATTGATCACAGGAAACGTTAGAACAGACGAATCGAGGAACGAAATCAGGAACAGCCCCGGCGCCCCCAGCGTCGCCGCAAACGCCACAATCCTCTGCTTCCAAGCGCCAAGCTGTGCGGGCAATGAAACGTGCTCCCTCCTGCTTCCTCTACTGCGAAAACGCCCCGCGATCGAAATGACTCATAAACACCTGCATCAGCGCCGTGCGATGCAAGTTCGGCAGTCTCGGGATCTCTCCAATGACCCGCACATGTCCAAATCGCTCGATCGTTTCTCGGTTCTCCCGGTTCTGATCGCCGATCAGCACCACGCCGTGCACCGGCAACTCCGCGGCGTGCAACGCTGCCAACGTCAGCAGCGTGTGGTTCACCGTACCGATGCCGCTGCGCGCCGCCAAGATCACTGGCAGCTTGAACTTGACCATCATATCCAGCATGAATTGCTTCTGATTGATGGGCACCAGCACTCCGCCCACGCCTTCGATCACCACCCAGTCAGTATTCAAACTGTTCGGCAAATTGATTCGCCCGAGATCGATCTCCGTTCCCGCCCAGCGCGCCGCCAAGTCCGGCGATACCGGAGGCACAAATTTGTACACCTCATCAATCGTGCGGTCCGTGCCGATTCCCGCCAAACGCATCACGGTCACACGATCCGACCCTTCCAGCGTTCCCGTCTGAATCGGCTTCCAATACACGGCATCCAGGGCCGCGCACAGCAGCGCCGCGAGCGTCGTCTTCCCGACGCCCGCATCCGTCCCTGTAATAAAAAAATGATTCCTCAACCGCGCTCCTCCTCAACCATGCGCGGCCAGCACAAATCTTGCCGGCCGGCCGGCTCTCCGAGCGCGTATCTGACTTCGTGTGAGTCGATAAAATGAGATGGCATGCGATTCGACGGACTTACGCCCTGAAAGTTCCCGCCAGAGCGCCTCCCCCTGTGGCGTTTTCCCGTTCGTCTCGCAATGAAACCGACGCGATTTTCCCAAGCGCCGCCCTGGGCCTGGCGTGGCTCATCGTTTTTCCTGTCTGACTCGTTCTATCCGTCCTGGGACGATGACGCATGTTACCATCGCTTGGCAAGCGCCGTATCCCTCCCGCTTGCACCAGCGACACCTTTCCGTTAGCGTCCGCGTCCCGGGTCCGCACAACCCGAAGAGTCCCGCATTTGTGCGGCGACGCTCGTTGCTGACGCCAGCATCGTGCTGGCGTGCCAGCACGGCCACGCAACTTCATCCCATCCCAATCCCACAACTCATAGCCTCACGTTTGACCCGCAATTAGCGAAATGTTATAAATCAACGACTTCGGAAAGGCGCGTGCCGAGTTTAGGGTCCCTGCCCCGAGGTAGATCGGCGAAGACGGCGCTCGGCGCCTGTGGTCTCAAGTTTCGGTCCCATCCGCAAAATGGGGCTTTCTTGTAGTCTGGCAAGCTCCTCCCGGCGCGGCAGGCAATCACCAGGCATACTGGTGTGCCGGAAGAGGATGCCCAGAGACGTTACGCAGTTAACTTCGAAATTTCTTTTTCTCACGGAGGAGTGTTGATGCGCACCTGGCTTAGACCTGCCTGGGCACTAGCTTGTAGATTTGCAAAATTTGGCGCCGCCGCCGCGATCGCTTCCCTGCTCGCCGCCGCAACCGCTTTCGCTCAATCCACCGAGGAACCAGGCGGCGAAGCGGCCCTGAAGCTTCCCGATTTGAGCCAGGTGCAATTCCTTGGCGTCGACGGCCACAAACTGTTGCTCTTCGGCATTCTCTTCTGCGTCTTCGGGCTGATCTTCGGCCTGGTAATCTACAGCCGCCTCAAAAATCTTCCCGTGCATAAGTCCATGCGGGATATTTCCGAGCTGATCTACGAAACCTGCAAGACCTACCTCATCACCCAGGGCAAATTCCTCATCGTGCTTTGGCTTTTCATCGCCGTTGTGATCGTCCTCTACTTTGGCGTTCTTGCTCCTGTGCCTGGCAAATCCATTGCCGTCACTCTGCCCATCATTCTCGGCTTTAGCCTCGTGGGCATCGCCGGAAGCTACGGCGTCGCCTGGTTCGGCATTCGCGTCAATACCTTCGCCAACTCCCGCACCGCCTTCGCCAGCCTGCGCAGCAAGCCTTACCCGATTTACCACACGCCTCTCGAAGCCGGCATGAGCATCGGCATGATGCTCATCTCTGTCGAGCTCCTGATGATGCTCCTCATCCTGCTCTTCATTCCCGGCGACTACGCCGGCCCTTGCTTCATCGGATTCGCCATCGGTGAATCCCTCGGCGCGGCGGCGTTGCGCATCGCCGGCGGCATCTTCACCAAAATCGCCGACATCGGCTCCGACCTCATGAAGATCGTCTTCAAGATCAAGGAGGACGACGCGCGCAATCCCGGCGTAATTGCCGACTGCACCGGAGACAACGCCGGAGACTCCGTCGGCCCTAGCGCGGACGGCTTCGAGACGTACGGCGTCACGGGCGTCGCTCTCATCACCTTCATCCTCCTCGGCGTGAAAAATCCCACCGTGCAAGTCCAACTTCTCGTCTGGATTTTCGTGATGCGCATCGTGATGCTCGTGGCCAGCGCCGCCGCCTACTTCATCAACGGCGTCATCGCCAAAGCGCGCTACGCCAACGTCGACGAGATGAACTACGAAGCCCCGCTCACTTCGCTCGTCTGGATCACTTCGCTGGTTTCCATCGCATTCACCTTCGTCGTCTCGTCGCTCATCATCCCGACCCTCGGCGGCGACTCCTCGCAGTGGTGGAAGCTCGCCACCATCATCTCCTGCGGCACGCTAGCCGGCGCCATCATCCCCGAGCTGGTGAAAGTCTTTACCTCCACAGAATCCCGTCACGTCAAGGAAGTCGTCCGCTCCGCCGAAGAAGGCGGCGCCTCTCTGGGCATCCTCTCCGGCTTCGTAGCTGGAAACTTCTCCGCCTACTACATCGGCCTTGCCATGGTCGCACTTATGTCCATCGGCTACCTCATCAGCAACCTCGGGCTCGGCGGCGTCATGATCGCCGCTCCGGTCTTCGCCTTCGGGCTCGTAGCCTTCGGCTTCCTGGGCATGGGCCCGGTGACCATCGCCGTCGATTCCTACGGCCCGGTCACCGACAACGCGCAATCCGTTTATGAACTCTCTCTCATCGAACAAATCCCGGGCATCCAGGCCGAACTGAAGCGGGACCACAACATTGACGTCAACTTCGAGCGCGCCAAGACGCTTCTCGAAGCCAACGATGGCGCCGGCAACACCTTCAAAGCCACCGCCAAGCCCGTCCTCATCGGCACCGCCGTTGTCGGCGCCACCACCATGATTTTCTCCATCATCATGGCGCTCACTCACGGCCTCACCGTTAACGTCGAAAAGCTTTCGCTCCTCCACGCGCCTTTCGTCCTCGGACTCATCACCGGCGGCGCCATGATCTATTGGTTCACCGGCGCCTCCACGCAAGCCGTCACCACCGGCGCTTACCGCGCCGTCGAATTCATCAAGGCCCATATCAAGCTCGACGGTGCCGCTGCCGCCAGTGTTGCGGACAGCAAACGGGTCGTTGAAATCTGCACCCAATACGCGCAGAAGGGCATGCTCAACATCTTTATCGCCGTCTTCTTCGCGACTTTGTCCTTCTCCTTCATCGAACCGTTCTTCTTCATCGGCTACTTGATGTCCATCGCCACCTTCGGTTTGTACCAGGCCATCTTCATGGCCAACGCCGGCGGCGCCTGGGACAACGCCAAGAAAATCGTCGAAGTCGAGATGAAGCAGAAGGGCACGCCGCTCCACGACGCCACCGTAATCGGCGACACGGTGGGCGACCCGTTTAAAGACACTTCGTCGGTCGCGCTAAATCCGGTGATCAAGTTCACCACCCTGTTCGGCCTGCTCGCCGTAGAGCTGGCCGTGCAACTGACCGCTTCGCAAGGCGAAGGCCTCACCCACATCCTGGCCGCGGCCTTCTTCGCCGTATCCTTCTTCTTCGTCTATCGTTCCTTCTACGGCATGCGCATCCGCGCCGGCGCGTAGCGAGATTTTGTAGGGGCGAGGCATTGCTCTGCGTCCCAGCTTGGCACGGTGCCAAAATCTTGTAGAATGCATCGGCCT
>CATPAM010000165.1 GCA_955651735.1 Candidatus Acidiferrales bacterium
ATCAAAACCGGCAGAGAGGTTCCTCTCTTCGCGACCCGGCGCACAAGAACCGTGCGCAGGAAAAAGCCGGGTCGCTTCTTTCGGAATGACGAGGGTGTTTTTGCGGTGCTCACGTGGCGGCTGAAGCCGCCACCTCCTAAAGAGAAAAGCAAAGACGCCCGCCACCCTTTGCTGCTTCCCTCAAGTGTTCGGGATAAACAGGGTGAGTGGTCGGCGGCGGGTGATCGCGATAAGACGCGCAGGTCTTTCACTCATTCGTGAAAACGATCTTGCCGCGTTCATCTCTGCGCTGGTAAACGACGGGCAGCGGGATGAGGGGTAGCTCGCAAGCGTTCGTTGGCGATAGCGTGGCAGCCGCGCGGCAAGGTCTCACGCGATCCTCTTCGGCGTCTCCGGCATGCGGCGAATTGAAAAGCCGCGCCACTTCTTTTGGAGCAGAGTTGCCATTCAGATAGTCTGCAATGTTGTTTTCCATGTTTGCGGGAAAGGATGGCACCGGGCTAACTAGCTTTGCTTGGTAGGTCTTCAGCATGACTTCCCTGAACACCGGAAGCGCGGCTGTGCCGCCTGTTTCGCCCAGCGAGCGGTTGTCATCGAATCCGATGCGCACCGCTACGGTAATTCCATTGGGGCCGTACGTAGAGCCTAAGAAAAGGGCATCCCGGTAGTTGTTGGTCGTGCCGGTCTTACCCATTACCGGGATGGGGAAGGTGCGCGCGTCGAGCGCGTGCGCAGTACCGGAGGGAATGCGCACGACGCCACGCAAACCCTCTTGGATCAGGGATAGGCCCGATTCGTTCTCGTTGATGGGACAGCAGGGCAACTGGCGGCTGTAAATAACGTCTCCGCCACTATGCTCGATCCTTGCAATCACGTAGGGCTCCGCATGGATACCGCTGGCCATCATGCGGTAAGCGTTGGCAAGTTCCAGTAAGGTGACTTCGGAAGCGCCGAGGGCGGTAGTGTCATAGCGATGTAGTGAGGATCGGATGCCAGCGTCGCGGGCCGTCTTCAAGACAGAATCGATTCCGATCTGTTGAACAATCCAAATGGCGACGGCGTTTCTGGACTCTGCCAGCGCCTGGCGAGCTGGGATGATGCCCTTAAATTGCTCATCGAAATTGGAGATCCACTTGGGAGGACGGTCTCCGGAGGTGGGCACGGAGATGGGCTCGTCGGGCACGGGAGTATCGAGATCCAGGGCGCCCTGGCGAAATGCCGCGAGATAAACGATCGGCTTCATGGCTGAGCCTGGCTGGCGCATGGAATGGGTTACCCGGTTGTAGTCGCTGTAGATGGAGTTGTGACCTTCGTAGATGCGTCGCCCGCCTACCTCGGCGAGGATGGCGGAGTCTTTGTTGCGCAGAACAACCACGGAGCCCTGAATCAGCCCGGTATTGTGAGGATGACGCTTTTCATAAAGGTTCAAGCCGTTTTCGAGTGCTGCGTTGGCGAAGCGTTGGAGGCGATCATCGATCGTTGAATAAACCTGGATGCGGCCCTCGAGTAGTTGGTTGATTCCGATGTCGGAGGCGAGGGTGGCGTCGAGTGATTTCAGTTCGTCGAGGACATTTTCCACCGCTGCGGGCGCTTCGATCGGAGCATTGAGATGAGCAGCCAAGAGAATGGGAGCTTGCTGGCAGCGTCCAGCTGCCTGCGCGGAAAGAAAATGGTTCTTAACCATGAGGGCTAGGATCTGGTTACGTCTGCGCAGTGGTTTTTGATTGTCAGCCAGTGTGGGGGCATACTCACCCGGCGACTTGGTGATGCCAGCGAGAAGCGCTGCCTTGTCGGCATCGTCCGCAGTGAGCTGTGTGACCGGTATGCCAAAATAATACTGAGAGGCCGCTGCGAAGCCGTAGCGGCCATTTCCCAAGTAGATAAAGCTGGCGTAACGCGCGAGCAGTTCTTCCTTGGCCCTGCGCTTGGATCCGTAGCGCTTCTGCATCTCGGCCTCAATCCACAACGAGAGACGCATGCCCTCTACTTTCAGCAAGAACTTGTTGGCGCCGGGTACACCGATAAACAAGGCGAGAACGTGCGAGAAAAGGCCCTGATGTTGAAGTGTGTTGCTATTTTTCGTGCTTACAAGGTTGTGCAGAAAATAACCGCGCACAAGCTGTTGAGTAATGGTGGAGCCGCCTTGGGGAAACAGCGGTGCGCGCTCCGCGGCATTGTTGCCGTTTGAGCCCCCGGAGCGGGACAGCAAGGCGCGAAGGTTGGTCTTGGCGAGTAAGCGAGGGAAGACCGAATAGTCGACTCCCGCGTGCGAAAAAAAGTTCTCATCTTCGGCCGAGAGGATCGCCTGCCGGAGGACGTCAGGAATATTTTCATATGGAATGATTTCCCGGCGTTCCCTTCCTAATTCGATGAGGACGTGGCCATTGGCATCGTAGATGTGACCGGTGGTGGGAGGCTCAAAGCGAAGGAACGCGTCCAAATCGGGCAAGTTTGTTCGATTGTAGCTGATGTAAATGATCCCGCACAGGACCAACACAAGCGGGACGGCAGCCAGCAGAGACGCAATGCGCAGCAAGCGACTGGTCTTGTAAACCCTGCATAGCCCGGAAAATAATCCGTGAAAGGTCCAAGGGAAACGCAGAAAAAGTAGCTGAGTTTTAAACATGAGAACTGTTTCCGGCCGGGGCGAGGTGCCCTGATTCGTGCTCCCGAACTTCGCGCAGTCCCGTACCTTCTCGTCTGAAGCAACAAGCTTCCCATAGCGAGGGTTTGGAGTCTGTGCAATATGGGTCACTTCCGGGTATTGAACCTGAGGCACTTCTTCATGGGCTGATGCGCAATTTGAGCCGAGGTCGTTACGTGGGAGCTGAAAGCTCCCACCTCCTAAGGAAAAAGCGAGGAGGCAGAGGCGCTGCTGCGCGCTGGAAACTGTGCCGTAAAGTTCTCAAGGTTTTCGGTTCCATCGGGCGCGATCTGAAGGCGCGAGTAGTTCCCTGAATCGGAAATATTTTATCCTCCTTACTAGTAGTGCGTTGTCAGGCGCAGTGCTCAGTCCCGTCTGCATTGTTTGCGTTAGAATCGTATGACATATGAAGCGCCGCAATCGAAAGCGCAGCTCGAAAGCTGCGAGGAATGCCACGATTCCCGTTGATGTGGAAAAGGCTGCTGGCCCTTCTGCCGCGCTTG